>SVGK01000074.1 GCA_015056395.1 Clostridiales bacterium | reverse complement strand
AAAGATGGCCGCCATGCTGCCCTCCGACGACGAATACCTGAAGACCAGCGTGCTGAAGCTGGCGCGCAACAGGCTGCCGTGGCTTCTGATACTGATGATCTCCGCGACGTTCACGGGTATGATCATCACGAACTTCGAAAGCGTGCTGACCAATGCGGCGGAGATCGGCGTGGCGCTGGTCGCGTGCATCCCCATGCTGATGGACACGGGCGGCAACTGCGGCGCGCAGGCCTCCACGCTGGCCATCCGCGGCCTTGCGCTGGGTGAGATCAGCATAAAGGACCTGGGGCGCGTGCTCTGGAAGGAGTTTCGCGTGGCGATCATATGCGGCGCGGTGCTGGCCGTGGCGAACTTCTTCCGCGTGTGGCTCATCACGCCGTATGACCAAAGCGTGGCGCTGGTGGTGAGCGTATCCATGTTCTTCACGGTCATCATCGCAAAGGCGATCGGCTGCACGCTGCCGCTGCTGGCCAAGGCGATACACTTAGACCCCGCGCTGATGGCCAGTCCGATCATCACGACGCTGGTGGACGCGTGCTCGCTGACGATACTGTTCACCATCGCCACGAGCTATTTCCACATCGCACTGCACTGAACCGAACAATGAGGGTGATATGAGATGAAAGAGTATTACACGATGACCATCGCGGGCCTCAAGAGGGACCTGCCGCTGTGCCCCATTTCCGACACGACGCAGATCGGCGCGTTCGTGATATTCGGCGACCCGGAGCTGACCGTCGCGAGCGCTGAAGCGCTGGTCAGGCGCTGCCCGGCGCACGACGTGCTGATCACCGCCGAATCCAAGGGCATACCGCTGATACACGAGATGGCGCGCCAGATGGGCAACGAGCGCTATGTGCTCGCGCGCAAGAGCCCCAAGCTGTACATGCGCAACGTGTTCTCCGCCGAGGTGAACTCGATCACGACCGACCACAGGCAGACGCTCTATCTGGACGGCGGCGACGCGAAGTACATGCAGGGCAAGCGCGTGGTGATCGTGGACGACGTGATCTCCACCGGCGAATCGCTCAGGGCGCTGGAGCACCTGGTCAGCGAAGCCGGCGGACAGGTCGTGGGACGCATGGCGATACTGGCCGAGGGCGACGCGACTGACCGCGAAGACATCATATACCTTGAGAAGCTTCCGCTGTTCAACGCCGAAGGCGAGCCTTTGGACTGACGGACCACGGCGGAAATGAGCGAAAGCGCGCGGCACCGAGACGATCTCGGGCCGCGCGCTTTCGTACATATGGGAGGGAGCGCCGTCATTCGATCCTGCTGAGGAACTGCATGTCCCCTTCGCCCGAGAACATGTGCCCCAGGTCCACGATCAGGTCGCTGACGCGGTCGGTCTCCTGGTAGAGGTCCGTGCCCGTGGTGTACACGCGACCTTCGCTTACGGCCTTGAAATCGGCAAACAGCGGACTCAGGCGCTTCAGATCATCCAGCGATCCCAGGGGCGATGCGATGGATGTGTAGTAGATCAGGTAATCCGCGTCGCGCGCTGCGGCGTAGAAAGTCTCCATGCTGATGGTCTCGGAGGAGCGCGTGCTGTCTGGATCCAGCACGTCCCTGAGCGCGTATTTGCCGCCGGCCAGCTCGATCATGCGGGGGATGTAGTCGTTCGCCGCGCGCACGACCACGCTGCCGTCCTGGTTCACATAGAAGAATGCCACCGTGAGGCCGGTGTTCTCGCGTGACTCGAAGGCCTTCACCGCCCGCTCAGCCTGTGCGAAGAACTCTTCCGCTTCGTCCTCATGGCCCGTGATCGCGCCGTAGAGCTTGATCCACTCGGTGCGCCCCAGCGGGTGGGACTCATAGCTGGAACGGTCGACGATCACGGGTATGCCCAGCAGCTCGATCATCTCGCGCACCTTGGGCGCGTGTTCGATCATGGTCGACTCTATGGCCAGGTCGCAGTGCGACAGCACGAGCGTCTCGTAATCCGGCTCGGAGTACTTGCCCGCGTAGACGATGTCGCCCGCATCCATGGCCGTGCGCGCGCCTTCGATGCTCCAGCGCGACGCCTCAAGCGACGAAAAGGCTATGTGGTCCAGCGCGCCCAGCCGGTCGAACAGCGCCATGGCGGACGTGGCGGCCAGGTAGATGTCGTCCACGGGCTGTTCGAGCACGACGATGTCCGCGCCGTGCCCCTCTGGGATGTCGGCGCCCTCCGGCACGATGAGTATGGTCTCGCCGCCGGCGATGTCGATCAGCCTGTAACCGCCCTCGAAGCGGTCGATCGTGAAGCCTTCGGCGTAGTCCAGCGGCAGCCGGTCCTGCCAAACGAGCCCGGGCACGGGGGAAGGCGCGCCTTCGGCCAACGCGAGGGGAAGGAGCAGGGCACAGAAGATAAGGATGGAAGTGAGCTTTTTGAACATGACGACCTCCGAATAATGAAGTGCGCGGCCGCGCGCGCCTGTCATGCCGCGCGATGCCCCGCCGCATGACCATTTTATCCCCGAATGCAAAAAAAGTCAACAAGCCCATGGCGTTCGATGATACGTGGCGGGGGAACGGTATATCGACGGCTGTAGCGGCGGCTGTAGCGGCGGCTATCAGCCGCCATTTCCCCGGACGATGTATGCCATTGGTTGTTGCGCCCTTGCTCAAGCCGACGACGTTGGATGATCTACATGGGACGCGGTTACGGGATGCGCGGCCGAGGGACGTGGCGGTCTGGAGGCCGCTGCTACGGGATTTGGGGTGAGTCGGCTTATGATTCCGAAGGTGTAAGTCAGAAAATGGAGTGACGGACTGTGAAACGACACACGAACATTTAACGGTTTTCACAGTGTGTGGCTGAGCACATAGTACCTCGCCCGGCCGCCATCCTTGACGAACCTCCTCCTGTCTGCTTGTAAGGGTTCACGGCGACGGGTGAGAGGTTGGATACGAGGCCTTCTCCCGCCGCCGTGAATGCCAGTTTAGCAGACAGGAGGAGAACCGTCAAGGACAAGCCGCGCCTTTGGCGCGGTGGCTGTGCTTGTACGTGGCCCAACGGGTCACGTCAGCTCGGGGATCAAGGTTGAAAACAGCGGGTAACTCAAGGTCGCGTCGCGGAGACGGCGTCAAACAACGACGCCGCTCCGGTCGAGGTCAGTGCGTATCGATCCGTGGAGCAAATCTGTTCATGATCCGTCCCTCATCCTTCCTGCCGACTGTCGTCTGATGAATAAACACAGGGGAATGTGCAGCCGGGGGACGTCGCGGCTGATAGCCGCCGCTACAGTATGCGGGGGAGGTCGGCTAATAATTCCGAATTCCGCATTCCGAATTCCGAACTGCTTCCAGAGGCCGCCGCTGCGGGAAGCACGGCAGGGGAAATGGCGGCCTGGAGGCCGCCGCTACGGGTTTGACGGCTATTGATTCTGAATTCTTAATTCTGAATTCTGAATTAATTCAGGCGTTTTCCGCGCTTTTTTGTGCGATTATCGTTGCGTTTGCCCATGAGCGCGCCTTTTCATGGTATACTTGGGCAACACTGGTATGATGTCAGGAGGATGATCCTTATGGATAAGAACAGGCGAAAGAAGAAGGGCGCGCGCGGCCGTGCCGATTCCATGCGCTTTGCCGCGCTGATATTGACAGGGCTGGTCTTCCTGATCGTGCTGAGCGGTTTAGCGCTGCTCAAGCGCACGGTGACCGAGCCCGTCGCCACGGCGGAGGTCTCGGACGACACGTGGGACTTCGGCGGCTGGGAGGAAGACGGCGGCGACTGGGACGAGGAGGACGGAGAGGACGAAGGCTGGGACGATGCGCTCAGCGCCTTCGGCGCGGACGACTTTTCGGGCTTTGGCGACGTGGACGACGACTTCGAGAGCTTTGCCGGGGAGGGCTGGAACGACGACGGCCTGCTGGGCGGCCTGCTGAACGCCTCGGACAGCGACCTGGTCGTGGCGGAGTTCGAAGGCGGCGTGCTCACGCTGGGCGAAGTCGTGGGGCCCTACAACGACATGATCGCCGGCAGCGCGCTGCTGTTCGGCGAGGACGACGGCACGGACATGCTCGAAGAGGTCATGTCGCAGCTGGTCGCCGAGAAGCTCTGCCGCATCAAGGCGGAGGAGATGGGCCTGACCACGCTCACGGAGCAGGACGAAGCCGAGATCGCGCGGCTCGCGCAGCAGGAGTACGACGCCTGCGCCGCCGCGTACCGACCGGCGCTCGACCTGTCGGGCATGACCGCCGAGGAGGCGGACGCCGCGGTGGCGAAGTACCTGCAGGACGAGCTGGGCATCACGCTGGAGAGCATCGCCGCGGAGCAGAGGGAGAGCTACTGGAAGACAAAGCTGTTCGACGCGGTCACGGCGGACGTGACCGTCACCGACGACGAGGTGCGATCCGCCTACGACGAGAAGGTCGCCGCGCAGAAGGAGGCTTTCGAGGCCTACCCGGACGACTATGAGTACGCGCTGGACAACGGCGAGACCATCGCCTACAACCTGCCGGGCTACCGCTACATAAAGCACATACTGCTGGGCTTCGACGACGACGACACCGCCGCGAAGGTCGAGGCGGCCTATGACGAGATCGCCCGTGCGCAAGCTGAGGGCGCGGAGGTGGACGTGCTACTCGCCATGCAGGCGGAGCTGGATCAACTCTATGCCGCGCAGGACGCCGAGGCGGCGCAGGCGATGGCCGAGCTGGAGGCCGGCGCGGACTTCGACCAGCTGATCGAGAAGTACGGCGACGATCCCAACATGGCGGTGGAGCCGTGGAAGACGCGCGGATATGTGGTCGGCGCGGGCTCGACCTATCTCTACTCGCAGGACTTCATAGATGCCTGCCTGACGCTCGAGAGCCCGGGACAGGTGAGCATGCCCGCGCATTCCGTGGGCGGCGTGCACATAATACGCTATCTGGGCGATACGCAGTCCGGCGCCGTGCCGCTGGAGGACATACGCGGCGCGATCGAGGCGGAGGCGCTCGACGACAAGCGTGGACAGGCGTTCGCCGAGGTCGAGGCCGGGTGGATCGCCGCGGCGAACGTGAAGCTCTACCCGGAGAGGCTGCAGTGAGCAAAACCGTTTAATGTATAGAGTATCGAACATACACAGCCGTTCCCGTAGGGACGCCATTCATGGCGTCCGCCCCGTCGTCTCTGTGTCGATATGCGTATCGGATATACAACGAACGCCGACGTTCCCGTATGGACGCGGCATGCCGCGTCCGCGTCGCCTGTGCGGTGCTGCGAGGGGACGTGGCGGCGTAGACGCCGCCGCTACGGGACGGCATTGCGGACACGGTTTCGGATCGGCCTTCTGGATGGGCCATGTCGACATACGTATACATAAACAGCCGGGCCCCCGAACGATTCGATCCGTTCGGGGGCCCGGCTCATATCTTTCACGCCTGCTTCCAGTGCTTCAGCTGCGCAAGCTGCGCGTCGAAGGCGCTGCGGCGCGCTTCCTCCGACGCGCCGTCCGCGTTCGGCATGTGGGCGAGCAGGAATTCGAGCAGTTCTTCCCTGGTCGCGTAGGCGAACGCGCCGTCCACGTAGCACCACTTGCAGTAATCCTCGTTGAAGCGGCCGTCGGGCTCACGGCTGATCAGGCCGTCGTCGGTCAGGGGCATGCCGCAGCACTGGCAGAACAGCGTGCGGGGCGCGCCCAGCAGCGTGTTGATGGACACGTCGAACGCCCTTGAGAGTATCATGAGCGTGTCCGTGTTGGGCTGCGTCTCGCCGTTTTCCCAGCGGCTGACGGCCTGCCGGGTGACCATGGCGCGCTCGGCCATCTCCTCCTGCGTGAGCCCGTGCTTTATGCGCAGCTGTTTGAGTATGTCCTGTATCTCCATGATGCCGCCTCCTCGTCGTTTCGATGTACAGATCATACACCGTGCGGCGGCGCGCGTCAAGCAACGCGCTGTTGCCTCATTCGGCCCGGCCCCATTTGGCGTATGTGTCCAGCACGATGCGCAGCCAGTTCCCGAAGAACTCCGCGTTCATGCGCTGCACGCGCGTCGAGGCGATCTTGACGCCCTCGCCGGGCAGGCCGCCCGGCAGCTCGAACGTCATGGCCATGAGGTCCTTCGAAAGCGCCCAGTCGCGCAGCAGCGAGCCGCCCTTGTTCGTATGCGTGGTGATCCTGCCGTAGGTCGAGCCCTCGCGCAGGCGGTACTGTCCCTCGTAGTAGGGCACCATCTCGGATACGAACCGTTCGGACGCGCTGTAGAAGAAGCCGTAATACGCGTCCTTCTCCACGCGACCGGTATAGCTGTGCCATATGATGTTGTCCCCGGGCTCGCGCCGCACGTCCGACCAGCCGTAGTTGTGGAAGTCGATCAGGCAGAGCGCGTCCAGGTTCTTCTCGACCACGCCGCGGACCATGCGCGTCTCGCGCTCGGAAAAGGCCTCAGGCCCGGAGGACAGCTCGTTCTTCAGGGAGAAGTGTACGTCGTAGTTGCGGTTCAGGTCGACGCCGTTGGCGTTGAAGCGCACGTAGTTGTCGAAGCCGTAGGGATTCATCAGCGGCATGATCAGAAGCGTCACGTTGTCGTGCAGATAGGTGAGCGTACTGTCGTTCTCCCAGTTGTTCAGCAGGTCGTTTGCGAAGTAGTAAAGCCCGAAGGGCGCGGCCTTCTCATAGCCGTGCTGTCCCGACACGATGATGATCTTGGGGCCGTCCTCGCGGGCCGAAGCGGAGCGGAACGTGTACAGCGAGCACACGGTCTGGTCGTCCGAGCTGAAGCCCAGGTCCATGCGCGTGACATAGTCCTCGTGGCCCAGTATCATCTTGTTCCACGCCTCGTAATACTTCTTCGCCGTGAACTTCTTGGCCCTCTGGCCCGTGCCGAACAGATCATAGCCGCGCTCAGAGCATGTGTAGATGTCGTCCAGCCCGGTCGGCGGGAATGCGACGTCGCGGTAAAGCGGGCTTTCATACAGCCTGGGATCGTGGAACAGGAAGAATACCGCGTTCTCCGCGCCCGCGACCACCTGCGCCTGCTCCTGCGTGACGATCACGTTTATGCCGCCCACGTTGTTGACGGCGACGGATACGGGCAGCCAGTTCATCTGTCCGTCGAACGCGCAGATCAGTGCGAGTATGTCCGCGTCGTAGCTCAGCGCGGGCTCAAGCGCAAAGCTCGTGAATATGCGGCCGGGCGCGCCGTCCTCCGCCTTCACCGCGACCGTGAAGCTGTCGCGCACGTAGAAACGGTCGAAGTCCGTATCCTCCGGTGCGCAGCCTGTCTCGATGAATGTGCGCTGCAGATCGTCTGTGAGCATGCCGCGCTCGCCCAGCGCGCTGTAGACCAGGCGGCCGAACTCGTTGAGCGGGAGCCGTTCCAGCGTCGTGCCCTCTGCCAGCGCGGACAGCGTGAACAACAAAAGGATGGTGAAGAGTACGGTCAAAAGATGCTTCATATCGGGCGCCTCCTGTTCGTGAATGACGCCTGATTATAACATGAATGACGCTGAATGGTCAAGGGCCGCATAGAATGATAGATATCAGTGCCTTAATTGTCAAGTCAAGATACAAAAACACGCCTCCTGTGAAGAGGCGCGAGGACAGTAAGAACCACTGATTAATCCGTCGGCGTGTCTGACGGTGTCTTTTGTGGTATCAGCATCCTACAGATTTCTTGACTTGTCTCCAGCAAACCTGCGAAATCTGCAGGCGCATCTGGCTGAAAATCCACTCGCCAGCCGGCTAGCTCATTTGATCGATGCTTACTTAATCTTTGTTTCCCTAATAATCTCCGGTCATTGCGTCGTAACGTCCTTCAAGATAACCGTACAGCTCGGGATCTTCACGTTTGATGTAATCGGAAAGAGATTCGCCCGGCAGTGGATCGCCGTAATCGGGGATGTCATCGGAAGCGGCACTGTTATCGTTCCCTGTCATGACATCATAGCGGCCTTCCATATAGCCGTAGAGTTCTGGATCTTGTCTCTTTATGTAGTCTGACGCGGATTCTCCGGAATGTGGGTCGCCATATGACGCGCTTTTACCGGATGAGGAATAGCTTGAACTCGATGACACGGATGAGGAAGTCTGGCTCGAAGTGGTGTTGTCCGCGCCCGCAGATGTTCCCGTTGAGTTGGCGGAACTATCCAAGGAGTTGGAGGAAGTGTTGGAAGTGTTCGGGGAAGATCCACATGCAGATAGGATCAAGCATGTTATGATGGTGAGGACTGTTACCAAAAGAAATCTGGACTTGTTCATGGTATCATATCCTTTCACTAACAGATTGGGATGGTGACTACTGTCTCGATTGGACGCTTGGAGACTGGAAGCTCACCCGAACATGCTCAGTGCCGGCAGCGCGTTGAGCGTGAGCTCCGCGACCTCGCCCGCCATGAGCCTGTAGTAGCCCGCGGCGGCGATCATCACCGCGTTGTCCGTGCACAGGCGCTTCGGCGGCACGTATACTCCGAGCCCTGCCTTTTCGCCGCGGCGGATGAGCTCGCTTCGAAGCAGGCTGTTGGCGGCGACGCCGCCCGCTATGGCGACCTTGTCCGCGCCGGTGTCGCGCGCCGCCAGCAGTGTCTTGTCCACCAGTATGTCGACCACGCAGCGGCGGAACGAAGCCGCCCAGTCGCGCGCGACGATCTCCTGCCCGGACTGGCGCAAGTGGTGCGCCTGGTTGATCACGGCGGTCTTGAGCCCGCTGAACGAGAAATCGTAGGCGCCCTCCGTGTGCGGCGTGGGGAAGTGGTAGGCATGCTCGTCGCCCTCGTCCGCCAGCCTGTCCAGCAGCGGGCCGCCGGGATAGGGGATGTCCAGCACGCGCGCGACCTTGTCGAAGGCCTCGCCGGCGGCGTCGTCGGTGGTGCCGCCCAGCAGCGTGTAGCTCCCGTAGTGCTCCACGGACACGATGTGACTGTGGCCGCCCGAGGCGACCAGGCACACGAAGGGAGGCGTCAGGTCCGGGTGCGCCACGTAGTTGGCGGAGACGTGGCCTTCGATGTGGTTGACGGCGATCAGCGGCTTGCCGCAGGCGTAGGCGAAGGCCTTCGCCCAGCTCACGCCGGTCAGCAGCGCGCCCACGAGGCCGGGGCCGTAGGTGACCGCCACGGCGTCCACCTGGTCCATGGTGCAGTCCGCCTGCCTGAGCGCCTCGTCCAACAGCGGGTCCAGCGCCTCCACGTGCATGCGCGAGGCGATCTCCGGCACTACGCCACCATAGAGCTGATGGGTGTCGATCTGCGAGGCGATGGCGTTGGCGCGCTCGACGCGCCCGTCGTCCACGATGGCGATGGCCGTCTCGTCACAGCTGGACTCGACGGCCAGTATGCGCGCATGGCCGCTTTCGATCAGGCGGCCTGCCTGCGCGCGGGCATTCTGTTCATAAGTCATTGGCTTGTCCCTCCGGCGTGGAAGGTGATCTGTCTTTGCTGCAGCGTATCCCACAGTGTGAGCAGCAGCGGTATGCCCACGAGCGCGCCCGCGCTCGTCAGCGCGATGCGAAGCCCCATGGACATGAACATGGATTCGGGGCATATGCGTATCAGCAGGTCCGTGCGCGGGTCCAGCAGCCACAGGTCGTTGCTGAACAGGCGGCGGTGGAAGAACGTGAACGCCGCGTCGAAGTCGAGGCAGGCCCACACTGCGAAGACGGTGAAGGGCAGCAACACCAACGTGAGTGCGAACCACGCGGGGCGCGCCCTGCCTGTCTGACCGCGCAGCGCGAGGAACATCGCGGCCAGCGCGGAGGCGGCAGCGAGGCGTTCGAGGCGCAGCATGCGGCACGCGAGCATGAACACGGCGAATGCCGCCGCGCAGGCGCTATCACGCGGACGCGGTCGTCCGCTCAGCACGATCAGCAGCACCGCCGCCGCGCAGAACAGACACAAACACGCGGATGCCGTGTCGAACAGCTCGGCGCAGTCCAGCAGGTGGGTCATTTCCCTTTCGTTGAAAGCCGGCTGGCGCACGCCGAACACGTCGAGCTGCAGAACGCTGTCCGGGCACAGCGCGGCCTCGTCGTGCCTGCACAGGTAGCGCGACAGGCGTGCGTCCAGGTCCTTCAAGGCCTCGTCTGATATGCCGGAAGAGGGGAGTATGTCCGCCCTGCGCTGGCATTCGTAGTAATAGGCGTCGTCTGCGGCGACGACATATACCGCCGCGATCATCATGGCGAGGAACAGGCAGACGAAGCCCAAGGATCGCAGGAATACGGAAAACGTGGCAGGTTTGTTCATGACGATGCGGTTTGGCGGGAGGCAGATCGGCACGGATGGGGGAAAGGCGCGCAAGACGCAGCGTTTGGTCGATGGAAGGCAGTGTGCGCACGGAAGGTCTGTACACGGTAACACCCGTAGCGGCGGCCTCCAGGCCGCCACGATCCCAATAACATCACGAGATACGCGGACGCGGCATGCCGCGTCCCTACGGAGTGCCAATATGGTCACGTGTCGCAAATGCCCGTAATGGGGTCGACGGAAGGCAGTGCGCGCACGCGCAGGCGGAGGCCATGAATGGCGTCCCTACGCGAGGTGTGGCTGATCAGATGATGGGATGGAACGTGCCCGAGGGCTGCGGACGCGGCATGCCGCGTCCCTACGGAGTGCCAATATGGTCACATGTTGTAGATGCCCATTATGTGGTCAACGGAAGGCATTGCGCGCACGCGCGGGCAGAGGCCAAGAATGGCGTCCCTGCGGGAGCTATGTACACGATAA
>SVGK01000073.1 GCA_015056395.1 Clostridiales bacterium | reverse complement strand
CCCATTTCCCCCTCGGCCAGGGTGCACGAGCTTGTATGAAGCAACATGGTTTACACGAAGATTCGAACCAGCTCCAGGAGCATCGAATCTCCATAAACTCCGTAGCCCCGTGACCCCCGACCGATCACTTTTGAGCCCCGAGCCGCGTGACCTCTCTACCATCGAGTCACCCACCATCCCAGCCACTGCGCCTATGGCGCGGCGCCGCAGGCGTCCTTGACTGTCTTCGCCATCGACCCGACTGCGCCGTGCCGATAGTACGCGGCGGGCCAGCCAAATGGCCACGCCGCTAGTCGAGCCTTCGGCTCTCCCTCGATCTTCTACGGTCTGCTATAATCCCGTCAGCGACGGGGAATGGCAGTTTTTCGATCACCCCATCACCCGTCGCCGATCCTTTGACAGCAGACCGTAGGAGGTTTGTCAAGGATGGTGGTCAGTCGAGGTGCTATATTGGTCATGCTATTATCAGTTCCTTACCGATCTTTCGATCCAATGCTGAAATGTAAACCATGTCCCTGTATTATTTGTAAAGGATGTCATTACACTATACAATATCCCGTGCAACGTATCGAACGCATATCCCCCGGGACGCGCGTCCCGGGGGATATGCCTATCCTTTTCCCGCCTTCATTTGCAGTTCTCTTCCCGCCACTGGTCGAGCTCCACACCCATGGCCTTTTTGAACGTCTGTTTGAAGTAATATGTGTTGCTTATGCCCACGAGGTTCGCCACGTCCGCCGTGGACATGTGCGTGTGCATGAACAGGTCGCAGGCCTTGGATATGCGCGCCTTCGTCAGGTACTCGTTGAAGCTCATGCCCGTCTCCTTTCGGAAGAGCCTGCAGAAATGAGAGCGGCTGAAGTTCAGCTCCCCCGCGATCTGGTCGATGGTCACGTGGCGGCCGGGATTCTCATCGATGCGCCCGATCATGGCGGACAGCGGCGATGCCGGCTCCTCCTGCCGCTCCTCCTCCATCGAACGGATCACGATGCTGCGGAAAAGGTCCCTGAAACCGGCTATGGAATCGATCGATATGTCGTTCTGGCCGACAGCCATGTTGCTGCGGCGGCCTATGATCACGGCGCAGTTCCAGATGAGCTCGATCAGCTTTGCGCGCGCAAAGCCGACCTCGGGCATGTCCCTGCACAGCGCATCCGTGATCGCGTCCAGCTGCGCCTCGGCCGCCGCCGGATCGTGCACCGCCATCGCGGAGAACAGCGCCGTGAGCTCCGTCGCGGGGACATAGGAGCGCGAGCGTATCTCGTCCTTCAGCAGCTGCGACTTTTCAAGGTAGAACACGCAGCTGACCAGCTCGTTCAGGTGGTTGAATACGCCCTCGCTCAGGAAGTCAGAATTGATGTACGCTGCGGCCGCGACGCAGTCCTCGTGCTCCATGTTCCTGAAGAAGTTGTCGAGCCGCTCCGCGAGCGTGTGGCGGAACGAGGAGGGGTTGATGAAGTCCTGCTCCACGATCGCGCCCAGGCGTATCTGCCCGTACTGCCTGGGGAAACAGAACGTGTTGGTGATGCCGAACTCGTTGATCCACGCGAGCAGCACGCTGTGCTCGCACACGGCTCCGGCGTCGCGGCAGCGCACGTTGGCGCGCAGCAGCACCGCCCTGTTGCCGTTCATGTAGTATGCGGGCGGCATGCCGCCCGAAAGCTGCTGCTGGAAGTGGAGACCGCGGCTTATGATGATCTCGAATCGGCTGGTCTGCGGAAGCAGCCGGTCGTTCGCGCCCGCGGTGTAGGGGTCGAGCATGTGCTCTATCGTCTTGCAGATCTCGTCCAGCGTGATGGTGCGTATGTCCAGCACGTCCGTCACGCCGTGCCTGAAGCCCGCGCGCGTCTGCTCATAGGTCACGTTCTCGCCGTAGAGCGCCACGGGGATGTGCGGATTCACGTCGTTTATGCGTATCAGCTCTGAAAACACGCCGGGCCCCAGCTGCAGGAGTATTGCGCTTTCGTTGTGCGTAGTGAGGTGGTGTTCGATCATATCGCAGTTTTCGAGCGAATAGATCGATACGTTGGCGACATTGCACAGAAGCCCCAGCAGCTTCCTGCGGTAGCGCGCGTTCTCGCCGATGACCAGTATCGAATCGTTCATGTCCGTATCCTCCTGCCTTTCAGGCAATGCCGCCTGCCTGGATTATACGCAAAAAACGGTCGCGCTACAAGTTCGAATCAATAAATGACACAAAAATCGTATTTATGGCACGAAAATTGATACCAAATCGACGATTCATCGCTATAATACAGAGTATAAACTATAAAG
Organism: Clostridiales bacterium; assembly: GCA_015056395.1. Classification (GTDB taxonomy): domain Bacteria; phylum Bacillota; class Clostridia; order Christensenellales; family Aristaeellaceae; genus Faecivicinus. The sequence continues at coordinate 8,361 of SVGK01000073.1, read as the reverse complement.
GGGGATCGTATATGGCCGCAGCCAGGAGGAAGGAACGCACGCTGGACCAGCGCAACGCGATCATGGGCTACATTATGGTATCCCCGATCATGGTAGGCATACTGTTGTTCTCGGTCATCCCCGTCATATTCTCGCTGTACATAAGCTTCACCAACTGGGACATGCTGCACCCGCAGCAGTGGGTGGGCCTTGCCAACTACAAGGGCATATTCTCCGGTTCGACGCTCCCGCTCGTTTGGAAGAACACGCTGACCTACTGCGCCATCGCCATACCCGGCGCGATACTGTTCGGCATGCTGCTGGCGCTTGCGATGAACGCGAAGATCCACGGCGTGGCGCTGTACCGCACGGCGTTCTTCATGCCGAACATCACCACGACGGTGGCGGTGTGCATCGTGTGGATGTGGCTCTACAACAAGGATTTCGGGCTTTTGAACAACATACTGCGCGGCGTGGGGCTGCAGCCGGTCAAGTGGATATCGTCCAGGCAATGGGCGATGCGCTCGGTCTCCTTCATGTCGATCTGGCAGGCAATGGGCTACGACATGATCCTTCTGACCGCAGGCCTCAAGGCCATCGACGAGACGTACTACGAGGCGGCGATGATCGACGGCGCGAACGGCTGGAAGAGCTTCTGGCACCTGACGCTGCCCATGCTCACGCCCACGCTGTTCTTCCTGGTCGTCACACACTGCATCAACTATGTGCAGATGTTCGACGCGGCCTATATACTCACGGAGGGCGGCCCCGGCCACGCGACCACGACCGTGGTCATGCAGATCTACAACACCGCCTTCCAGTATTTCCGCATGGGCGAGGCGTCGTCCTATGCCTGGGTGCTGTTCGTGTTCGTGTTCGTCGTCACCGCCATTCAGTTCAAGGCGCAGGATAAGTGGGTGAATTACGATGTCTGAAAACACGGCAAAGGGCCTTGTCCTGAACAAGAAGAAGTTCAACTGGAAGCACCTGGTGCTGCACATCGTGCTTTTGTTCGTGTGCGCCATATCCATATTCCCGTTCATCTGGATGGTGTCCTCGGCGCTCAAGGACAGCGTGCTGATATTCAGCTATCCGCCCAAGCTCATACCGCAGCCGGCGGTGTGGCACAACTTCGTCACCGCCTGGCAGGAGACGGGCATGGGCCGCGCCATGGTCAACAGCCTGATCATCGCCGTGACCGCCACGGTGGGCAACATCATCGTAAGCTCGCTGGTCGCGTACGGCTTTGCCAAGATCGAGTTCAAGGGCAAGACGGCGCTGTTCATGGTCGTGCTGAGCACGATGATGATACCCTATCAGGTCATACTGATCCCTTCGTTCATCATATTCAAGCAGCTGGGCTGGGTCAACACGTTCTATCCGCTGATCATACCGCCGCTGTTCGGCACGGCGGCCAACGTGTTCATGATGCGCCAGTATATGCTCAAGATTCCCAACGACTTCCGCGACAGCGGCTTCATAGACGGCTGCGGCCATTTCCGCATATGGTTTCTGATCATGCTGCCCATGTGCGTGCCTACGCTGGTGTCGCTTGGGGTGCTGACGTTCATGGGGCACTGGAACAACTACTTAGGGCCCATGATCTATCTGAGCTCGCGCTCAAACCTCACGGTGCCGCTGGTGCTGCGCACCTATCAGGGCGCGTATTCCACGCAGTGGAACCTCTTGATGGCCGCTTCCTGCATAGCCCTGGCGCCGGTCATACTGCTGTACCTGGTCAGCCAGAAGTTCATCATAAGCGGCATCATGTTAGGCGGGATCAAAGGCTGAGAGAGCCTTATGATTATACAAAAAAAGGAGGGTTCATTCATGAGGAAGTTTCTGGCACTGCTGCTTGCGCTGACGATGGTGCTGGGCATGGTTCCCGCGTTCGCCGAGGGCGACGGGCCGACCATCGTCCATGTGCTGGTCCCCGCGCATCACGACAAGATCACGGGCATGATGGTCGAGGCGTTCAACGCTTCGCATGACGACATCCAGGTCGAGTACGACGCTTCCGCGGTCGGCTGGGACGGTGTCTCCACCAAGCTGATCACCATGCTGGCGGGCGGCGAGGAAGTGGACATCGCCTGCGTCTCCACCTCCTACTATCCCCAGTTCGTCGATCTGAAGCAGGTCCTGGACATCACGGAGCATGCCGAGGCGAACTACTCCGAGGAAGAGTACTACTGGTCCGTGTTCGACGGCCTGAAGGTGGACGGCCGCCTCTACGGCGTGCCCAGCTCCATCTACACGCTGGTGAACTACTACAACAAGGACTACTATGACGAGGCAGGCATCGAGTATCCCTCCCTTGAGTGGGGCGAGGGCGCCTGGACGTTCGAGGATTGGGCGGACATCGCGCGCAAGATGAGCCACGGCGAGGGCATGGACCGCGTGTACGGCGCCTGGATCGAGTACCAGCTCGAGCGCACCGCCTGCTTCCTGTTCCCCGAGGGGCTGAACTACTGGGGCGAGGACCTCAAGCCGCAGTTCGACAACGAGGAGATCCGCGCCATACACGAGACCGTCTACTCCATGCTGCATGACGAGAACGTGATCCCGGACAACGACCTGGTCTCCACCGCAGGCGCGAGCCAGCTGTTCGCGGACGGCGTGGTCGCCAACTACATCAACGGCACCTGGGAGCATTCCGCCGTTGCGGCCGCCGACTTCCGCCTCGGCGTCTGCCCGACTCCGGGCGGCGTGACCGTGGGCTATGTCGACGTGTACATCCCCATCGCCACCACCAAGCACGAGGAAGCGACCCTGACCGTTCTGGACTACTTCATCGGCTATGATGCCTGCGTCATGAAGTATCAGAACAACGAGCTGGGCCCGCAGGTCAACAAGAAGGCGACCGAGGATTGCAAGGACAGCTGCTTCTCCGGCCTTGAGCCCGAAGAGGTCGACTGCATTTTCGACTCGCTGGCGAACTGCATACCGCTGACCGTGTTCCCGCAGTGGGCGGAGTTCCTGGAGGAGTACCTGCTGCCCGTTTCCACGCTGCTGAGGACCGGCGAATACACGGTCGACGAAGGCTTTGACGAGCTGCAGCAGGATGCGAACGAGCTGTTGGGCTTCTGATCCTTCATGAACCATACGCTTTGACAGTTCCACCTTCAAAGGCGGTCACCGGATTTGACGAAGGTGACCGCCTTCGCATTCGAGAGGGGGCCATCGTGTGCTGAACAAGACGAAATTCACTTTTTTCACAAAGGGCGAGATCAAGCCCGCCGGATGGGCCAGGACGCAGCTCATGCTGCAGGCGAAGGGCCTGAGCGGGAATCTCGACAAGGTATGGCCGGATGTGCGCGACAGCCGGTGGATCGGCGGCGACCGCGACGGCTGGGAGCGCGTGCCCTACTGGCTGGACGGCTTCATACCGCTTGCCTACCTGCTCGAGGACGAGGACCTGATAGGGCGCGCGCGCAGGTACATCGACGGCATCATCGCCCAGCAGTGCGAGGACGGCTGGATCTGCCCCTGCTCGCTTGAGGAGCGCAGGAACTACGACCTTTGGTCCGCCATACTGATCGCGAAGGTGCTTGCGATGTACGCGGATCTGAGCGGCGACAGGCGCATCGAAAACGTGCTGTACCGCATGATGAACAACATGTGGGTGTTCATAAGGCACACGACGATCGACAACTGGGCGGCCATGCGCTGGTTCGAGATGCTGATACCGCTCTACTGGCTGTATGAGCGCAGGCCGGAGAACTGGATGCTGCGCCTGGCGGACCGCCTGCAGGAGCAGGGCTACGATTACAGGCGCCTGTTCGACAACTACCACGACCAGAAGCCGGAGCGCGTCTGGACCTACTACACGCACGTGGTCAACCTGGCCATGGCCATCAAGCAGGAGGCGCTGGTCTGGCGCAAGGACGGCGGCGATCCGGAGGAGTACGCAAAGAAGATGCTCGACACGCTGTTCACGCACCACGGCATGGCGGTGGGGCACTTCACGGGCGACGAATGCCTGATGGGCGACAGTCCCGTGCAGGGCACGGAGCTGTGCGGCGTGGTCGAGGCGATGTATTCCTACGAACAGCTGCTTGAGATCAGCGGCGACCCGATGTGGGGCGACTATCTGGAAAAGCTCGCCTTCAACGCGCTGCCGGCCACCATAAGCGCCGACATGTGGACGCATCAGTACGTGCAGCAGACCAACCAGATACGCTGTTCGCGCCTGCCGGAGGACCACGTGGCATGGGGCACGAACGGTCCGGAGGCGAACATGTTCGGCCTCGAGCCGAACTTCGGCTGCTGCACCGCGAACTTCAACCAGGGCTGGCCGAAGCTTGTGATGTCGGCCTTCATGAGAACGGACGACGGCGTCGCCTCCACCGTGCTGGTGCCGTCGACGCTCGACACCACGATAGACGGCGTGCCCGTCGGCTGTGCGCTGATCACGGAATATCCCTTCCGCAACACGCTCAAGTATGTCGTCAAGGCGGCATCGCCGGTCAGGTTCACGCTGAGCATACGCATACCCGCATGTGCGAAGACGGCGAGCGTGGACGGACAGCCCGTTGAGCCGGGCGCGTTCTTCGACGTGGAAAGGCAGTGGAGCGGCGTGACCGAGATATCGGTAGAGCTCGGCTTCGAATGCGCGCTGACCGACCGTCCTCGCGACATGAAGGCGCTGTGGCGCGGGCCGCTCCTGTATTCCGTCGCCATCAGGGAGCGCTGGGAGATGCTGGAGTATACGCGCAACGGCGTGGAGCGCAAGTTCCCCTATTGCGACTACGAGGTCTATCCGGAATCCAGGTGGAACTACGCCTTTGCCGACGCGCACGGCTTCGACGTGAAGGAATCGCCGATCGGCGACATGCCGTTCTCCGGCGACAGGCCGCCTGTGGAGATCACCGCAGCCATGGCGCCCGTGGATTGGCGTGAGGAATTCGGCATCGCTGCGGTCAGGCCCGTGTCCAACCGGCCCATAGGTCCCGTGGAGCAGGTGCGCATGATCCCCTACGGCTGTGCAAGGCTCAGGATGACGGAGATGCCCATGGCGGAGAAGTGAGGGGAGCGGGCGGAGGAGGGCATGTCCTCCTCCGCCCGAACGTCTGATGCACGGAAGATTTGCTTTAAATTCGGAATTCGGAATTCGGAATGCGGAATCAATGGCCGGGGCTGTGGCTGTCAGTCGTAACAGCTTTCCGGTATATGGTTTACGCGCCGCAGGAACGCGCCATGGGGCGTCCGCCCGGTCTGCCGATGTGCGATGTGTGACCAATAGGCATACCTGCCCCAGGCGCGCCGTAGGGACGCCATTCATGGCGTCCGCCCGGTCGATCCGATGCCGCATACATCATAATGGTGCAAAAACGACGCCAATTCCCCGTAGGGGCGCGCCTTGGTGCGCCCGTGGTCCAGCCGCGCGTGAGCGCGCATCCTTCCGACAACATAGCGTCCCTGCATCTCCTATCGAACCGAACGACCGACAATGAGGAGGCGATCCGTCCGTGGAGCCCGTATCCTTTGAAAACGTGCTGATACGGCGCGGCTTCTGGGAGCAGCGCATACGTGCCGTACAGCAGACGACGACGTGGGCCTGCATCGACGAATGTGAGCGCACGCATCGCGTCGACAACTTTCGCCGCGCGGGCGGCATGCAGCCGGGCGGCTTCGAGGGCATATACTTCAACGACAGCGACGTGTACAAGGTGCTCGAGGGCGTGGCGTATGTGCTGACGCAGCGCAGAGACCCTGCGCTCGAGGCGAAGGCGGACGAGATCATAGACGCCATTTGTTCCGCGCAGCAGAAGGACGGATACCTCTATACCTACTTCATACTGAACACGCCGGAGCATCGCTGGACGGACATGAACCTGCACGAGGCGTACTGCCTGGGCCACATGATCGAGGGCGCCATCGCCTATGCGCGCGCCACCGGGAAGCGGAAGTGGCTGGACGCAGCCACACGCGCGCTCGATCAGATGATGCGCGTGAACGGCCCCGAAGGGCAGCACTGGGTCACGGGACATGAGGAGCTGGAGCTTGCGCTCGTCAAGCTCTACCGCTACACGGGGGAAGAGAAGTACATCGACTATGCGAGGTGGCTGGTGGAGGAGCGCGGTCACGGGCACCTGAAGGTGCCGCTTTCGCCGGAGATCGACCCGTCGAATCCCGCCTACTGCCAGGATGACCTGCCCGTGCGCGAGCTGACGCGCGTGACTGGGCACGCCGTGCGCGCCATGTACTACTATTCAGGCGTGACGGACCTGGCGTCCATACTGCACGAGGAGGGCTATGCAGCGGCGATGGACCGCGTGTGGGGCAATGTCGTGCCGGCGAACCTGTACCTGACCGGCGGCATAGGGCAGAGCGCCTCGAACGAGGGCTTCACGCGCGACTGGAGCCTGCCCAACCTGACGGCCTACTGCGAGACATGCGCCGCCATAGGCATGGCGTTCTGGAACCACAGGATGAACCTGCTGCACGGGATGCGGAAGTACGCGGACCTCGTCGAGCTTGAGATGTACAACGGCATACTCGCGGGCATATCGCTTGAGGGCGACAGGTTCTTCTACGTCAACCCGCTGGCCAGCGTGGGCGCGCACCACAGGCAGAAGTGGTTCGGCTGCTCGTGTTGTCCGACCAATCTGATACGCTTCATACCCTCCATAGGCGGCTACATGGCCTGCACGGACGGGGATGCGCTCGTCATCAACCAGTTCATCGACTCCGAGGCTGAGATCGCGGTGGGGGAGAAGCGCGTGCGCCTGTGCACCACCACCGACTATCCGTGGGATGGGAACGTCAGGTTCACATTCGAGGGCTTCGAAGGCGATCTCCCCGTGCGGCTGCGCTGCCCCGGCTGGTGCACGGAGCACAGTCTGACGCTGAACGGGCGGGCCGTGGTCGACTACGCCGAAGGCTACTATGCCGTGACGGTGCGCGCGGGCGACGCGCTTCGCTTCGAGATGGCCATGCCGATCAGGCGGGTGAAGGCGGATCCCCGCGTGCGCGAGGACGCGGGCCGCGTGGCGGTCATGCGCGGGCCTGTCGTGTACTGCGCCGAGGCGGTCGACGATCCAGGCCTGCCGGACGAATACTTCCACGCGGAGCTGGCGCTCGACAGGGACGCGCCGCTGCGCGAGGAGTGGGAGCCGGGGCTGCTGGGCGGTGTCGTGACGATATCGGGCGGCGGGGTCAGGCTGGTGCCCTATTACGCGTGGGACAACCGCGAGGCCGGCGCGATGTGCGTCTGGATGAAGGAAGCATAGGCGCGGGGAGAGGGCTCCTTTTTGCGCATCCTCATGATCGAGGGAGTTTTTTTGGACATGTCCTGTGGTATCATGGTCCCATCAAAGGACGAGAGAACGGAGGACATGATCATGATGTACGCAGCGACGGAAATCTTCAACGAGAGCAGGATCGACGGGAACAGGCAGCGCCGCATCGAGCAGATACTCGCGCTGCTGCCCAGGTCGGCGGCGACGGAGGGCGAGTGGAAGCTGCGCCGCAGGGCCATCGCCCCGGAGCTGGTCAGGGAGATCGACGCCTACGTGGCGGACGTGTGCTTCGCGGACGGCCGGAACCACAACACCTGGGGCCGGTACGTGAAGGCGCTGGACGACATGGCGGGCTGGTTCCTGGAGCTGGCGCACCCGGAGTTCGTGCCCGAGATCGTGCGCGGCGGCTACGTGCTCAAGGACATGCCCGTGGACGCGGACAGCTACATACCGCTTCACAAGGCCATGGCGCAGCTGCTGTGCGGCATCGCGGCGGGCAGCGAGAGGAAGGCGCGGCTGATGACCAACAAAAACTGGTGCCGCGAGAACCTGGGCCTTCCCTACGCCGTGATGATCCCCAAGAACAACAACCTCCCCAAGGAAGAGCGCAGGAAGTACAACGACGAGTCCGTGCGCATAGGCGAAAGGCGCTTCTACTACCTGAACGACTGGGACAAGACGGCCATCTACGCGCTGCGCAGGAAGGCCGGCGAGCTTGGCGAGCGGCTCATAACCATGGAGCGCATGGCGGACTGGGGCTTTGCCGAGCCGGGCACGCAGGCGGCCCTGGACGCGCAGGAGCGCGCATGGCACAGGGCGCTGGCGGAGGAGGCCGCGATGCCCAGGTCGACGATCAGGCCCATGGAAAGACCCAGGACGATGCCCGCGGCGCGGAAGACCGCGCAGCCCGAACGCGCCAGGCGCGCCTCGGGCACACTGCCGGGTGAGGTGCCGCCCGGAGAGATACGCGCGCGCATCGAAACCATGCCGCGTTTCGACGAGAACGCGTGGCTGCTCACGCAGCGCGAGTGGTGCCGCGATCACATAGGCATAGGCGAGCCCGTGCTGTACCGCCTGACGGACTGGATGCGCGAGCGCAGGTCCGCGCAGGGCGCGGACAGGCCGCAGGCGGTACAGCACG
>SVGK01000072.1 GCA_015056395.1 Clostridiales bacterium | reverse complement strand
CCGGTCAGGCCGATGATGTTGAAGCCCTTGGAGGCGGCGAATTCCTTCACGGCGTCGGTCTCGATGGCGGCGTTGAACGCCTCGACCAGCGCGTCCACGATCTCGGCGGGCGTGTCGCGCGGTATCATGATGGGCCAGGTCTCGTTCAGGTTCGGTATGCCGTCGGTGCCCTCGACCTCCGTGGTTACGGAGGGGGCGGTCACGCCGATGCCGGTGAACTCGAACGGATCGGCGCAGGTGACGAATATCGGCACGAGCATGTCGCCGTTCAGGTAGTCGATGACGGCGGACAGCGATCCCGCGCCCACCATCACGTCGCCGGCGATGCAGCCCACGGCCGTGTCGGCGCAGGAGCCGAACAGGCTGTACTCGGGGGCGGACACGCCCTTGGCGGCGCAGATGGCCTCGAACTGCGTGTGCGGGCCGTTGCCATAGGCGCCGACGCCGAACTTGTTGCCGGCGGCCAGATAGTCGAACAGCTCCTGCGTGTTGGTCACGCCCGCGTCCTTGTTGGCGAACACCACGGCCGGGCCGGAGTACGGATGGAAGGAGATCCAATCCTGCCAGCTGGAGGTGGAGTAGGCGTAGATCGGGTAAGAGGAGAATCCGCCGGTGCCGGTGGCGAACATGCTGGTGCCGTCGTGCGCCTGTTCGAGCACGTAGTCGCAGGCGACGGCGGAGTTCGCGCCTTCCATGTTGACGCAGTTGATGGTCTCGCCCAGGTAGTCAGCCATCGCGGCCACGACCGGGCGCACCGCCGTGTCCGTGCCGCCGCCGGCGCCGTAGCCGACGTACACGGTCGGGGTGGAGGGGAACACGGCCGCGAATGCGGTCGTGCAGCCGAGCACGAGCATCAGAGCAACGACCAGGGAGATGAGCTTCTTCATGGTGTCTTCCTCCTTATCTTAAAAGCGCCTGAGCGCTTTGTTCCGCGGTGTTCGGGCGCGCCCGTGCCGGTCGCACAGGTATCGCCATGGCACGGGTAGGAAACCGGCTCCCGCACCGGCGCCGGCACGGGAGCCTTTCTATATGATAATCAACGTACGTCCGGGCGATCAGCCGGCCATGTAACGGTCGTAAGCGGCCTGGTTGATCTCCAGCCACTGGGGCAGGCCCACGTTGTTGATCTCCTCCAGGTAGGCGTCCCACTCCTCGTCGACCTTGCCGTTGATGATCCACTCGCTGGTCCTGCGCTCGATGTAGGTGCGCATGTCGGACTGCAGCATGCCCATCACGTCGGCCTCCTCGGCGGTGTAGAACACGGGCATCATCGGGTCGGGATCGGCGTAGGGATGGCAGTACTCTTCCACGAAGGCGACCTTCTCGTCCGTGGAGGGCAGCTTCAGCTTCTCGGAGTAGATGCTGGGCGTCGCGGCCAGTATGCCGGCGCGGCAGTTCGCGAAGCGGTCCTCGGCGACGGTCAGGCCCTCCGGGGGCGTGCGGACGTAGAGCGTGCCGTCGTCGTTCTCAAGCACGCGCACGCCGATGGGGCCCTCGATGCTCTCGATGGTGTTGATCGGGTCGAACCAGTAGTCCAGCCAGCGCAGCGCCACCTCGGGATACTTGCAGGCGGAGGTGATGGTGCCCCAGCCGCGCACGGTGCCGGGCAGCGGCTGCCTGAAGAACACGGGGTCCTTGCCCTCATAAGCGCTGATCAGCGGATAGTAATCGTAGGCCTCGTTGTTGGCGGGGTTGGAGATGGAGTCGTTGATGTCCCACATCTGGCTGACGCCCACGATGCAGGGCTCCTGGTTCAGCTTGCTGAACAGCGAAGCCTCGTCCAGCGTGAAGGCCTCCACGTCGATCAGGCCCTCGGCGTACAGCTGGCCTAAGTAGCGCACGGCGTCGTGGTAGTTCTCCGTGGTCGCCTGGCAGTAGACCTTGCCGTCCTCGACGTCGCAGAACGTGGCGTTGTAGCCCTGTCCGCCTATGGCCAGGCCGAAGAACGAGAAGATGTAGCCCAGGCCGAAGTTCTCGAATATGAACTTGTCGAAGGACAGCGGCACCTCGTCCGCCTCGCCGTTGCCGTTGGGGTCCTGCGTCTTGAACGCGCGCAGCACCTCGGTGAACTCGTCGAGCGTGGTCGGCACTTCCAGACCCAGCTTGTCCAGCCACGCCTTGTTCATGATGCCCACGCCGTTGGTGGTCATCCACGGGCCGGAGTTCACGCGGAAGAGGCTGTAGATCTTGCCGTCCGGCGCGACGATGAACTGCCTGAGCTCGGGCATCTCGCCGTCCATCAGGGCGTTGATGTTGTGGGCGTATTTGTCGATCATGTCCGTGAGCTCCACGAACGTGCCCTCGGGCCCGTAGCGGGTCAGGTCGGACTCGAAGATCTTGGATTCGATGATGTCCGGCAGGTCTCCGGTGGCCAGCATCAGGTTCTTCTTTTCGTTCCAGCCCTCGGCGGGGACCATGATCCACTCGATGTGTACGTTGGTGATCTCCTCGGCCTTCTGGTGGATCTCCTGTGAGTTCAGATCGGACGGCATCTCGGCGCGGCTCTGTATCATGACCCGCAGCGTGACCTTCTCGTCCGGGCAGATCGGGTAGCCCTCGGCGTTGAAGTTCGGGATCTCCTCCGCCAGCGCGGCCATGCCCATCGTGAATACGAGCATGCACGCAAGCAGCAGGCACAGTATGCGGTGCTTCCTCATGGTGTTCTCCTCCTTGGCTTATATTGATGCGGGATCCTCCCGCAATAGCACGTGTGCGTGGATCAGCCCTTTATGGAGCCTATCATGACGCCTGTGACGAAGTAGCGCTGCATGAACGGATACAGCACCAGCACCGGCACGCTGGCCACCACGATGAGACCATATTTCAGAAGCTCCGCCGTCTTCTGCTTCTCGATCAGCGTCGCCAGGTCGTCGATCATGGAGGGATCGGGCTGGTTGGACACCAGTATGTCGCGCAGCACCACCTGCAGCGGATACAGCCTGTCCGATTCCAGATAGATGAACGCGTTGAAGAAGGCGTTCCAGTGCGCTATGGCGTAGAACAGCACCAGCACCGAGACGATCGCCTTGGACACGGGCAGCACGATCTGGAAGAAGAAAGTGAGGTTCCCCGCGCCGTCTATGAACGCCGCGCCGCGCAGATCCTCCGGTATCGTGGTCTCAAAGAACGATCGGGCGATCATCAGGTTCCAGACCGACATGGCGTTGGGCAGCACCATGGCCCATATCGTGTTGATCAGCCCCAGGCTCTTCACGACCATGTAGGTGGGGATCATGCCGCCGTTGAAGAACATCGTGAACACGAACAGCATCAGTATCATTCTGCGCCCGACCAGCGTCTTGCGCGAAAGCGCGAAGCCCGCCGTGACGGTGATGGCCACGTTGATCGCCGTGCCCAGCGTGGTGTAGAGTATCGTGTTGCGGTAGCCCATCCAGATCTTCTGGTAGTGGAATATGCGCTCGTACGCGTTGAAGGTGATGCCCTTGGGTATGACCAGTACCTTGCCCGCGGAGACCATGTAAGGGTCGCTCACCGAGGCGATCAGTATGAAATAGAGCGGGTACAGGCACACGAACAGCACCAGTATCATCAGGACCATCACGATGCCGTCGAACACCTTGTCGCCGCGGCTCCTGCCGATATGCTTCTGTCTATCTGCCACGCAGCATCCCTCCCGATGTCACCAGAGGCTCGTGTCGCCCAGCCGGCGCGCGATCGTGTTGACCGCGATCACCAGCACGCAGCTGATCACGGAGTTGAAAAGCCCTATGGCCGTGGACAGGCTGAACTGCGCGTTCAGGAGCCCCACCTTGTAGACGTAGGTCGATATGATCTCGGACGCGGTGATGTTCAGCGTGTTCTGCATCAGGTACGCCTTTTCGAAGCCCACTGTCATGATGCGGCCAAGGTTCAGTATCAGCATGATGACCACCGTCGGCATGATGCCCGGTATGTCGATGTGCAGCGTGCGCTGGAATTTGCTCGCGCCGTCCACCATGGCGGCCTCGTGCAGCTCCTGCTCTATGCTGGTGAGCGCCGCGATGTATATGATGGCCGAACGGCCCATGTCCTGCCAGACCGAGCTCCATACGTAGACCGGCCTGAACAGCTCCGCCTTGCCAAGGAAGTAGACCGCCTCGCCGCCCATGACCTTGATCAGCGCGTTGACCACGCCTGTGGAGGGGGAGAGGAACACGTTGAGCATGCCCACCAGCACCACGGTGGATATGAAGTGCGGCGCATATGAGACCGTCTGCACCACCTGCTTGAACTTTTTGTGGCGCATCTGGTTCAGCAGCAGCGCAAAGAGTATCGGTATGGGGAACTGCGCCGCCAGGTTGTATACGCTCAGCGAAACGGTGTTGAAGAAGATCTGCTTGAAGTTATAGGCGTTCAGGAACTTCTCGAAGTACTTGAAGCCCGCCCAGGGGCTGCCCCATATGCCCTTTGTGGGCGTGTAGTCCTTGAACGCGATCAGCACGCCGCCCATGGGCGCGTACAGGAACACCAGCACATAGATCACCGCCGGCAGCAGCAGCAGATACAGCCCTGCGTCCCGACGGATGCGGCCGCGCCAGTTGCCCGATCGATACTTCATGCCCGTCGCCTCCCGTGGCTTCGCCAAGTCTGTTAAGAGTATATCAGAACATCTGATGTCTGTCAACATACAATTAACCGATTGCTGAATATTTCGTTATTCGACGTTATTTGTAATGATAATGCAACATATTAATACAATCTTTTCTTGTTTGAGAAATATTTATGTAGTGCAACCGTCATGATTTTCACCCGGATCTATGCTATGCTATTGACACGAGCATATTCCGAAAGGGGGAGTGGACGTGGCGATCACGAATGTCGCCGAGTTCGACAATGGCCAGAAGGTCTTCAGCGTCACACCGCGAAGGCTGAGCGACACGCCCGTGAGCCGCATGCTCTGCGGCAATTTCATCGAGGTGGGCTTCGGCTATCAGGTGGAGGGCATGTGGTCCGAGATGCTGTACAACCGCAGCTTTGAAAAGGCGTGCCCCATAACGCCCGCCACCTACGACTGGTTCGGCGGCTGGGACGTCGTGGGCAACGACTGGACGGAACAGGAGTGGTACCATTCCGGCTACATGCACCCGCGGTGGTTTGCGTGCCCGGCGCTGGACCGCCCGGAGAGCATCACGCCGGACTGCACGTTCATCACCGAAAAGGCGCCCTTCTATGCGCTGACGGTGGAAAGGGTCGAGGGAGAGGGCGTGCACGGGAAGAGCTGCCTTTCCATACACAACTTCGAGGTCAGCCGCCCGTGCGGCGTCGCGCAGAACGGCAAATACCTCGAGGCGGGCCGCACATACCGCTTCAGCGGGTGGCTGAAGAACACGGGCGGGGGCGAGGTGCAGGCCGAGATACGCTTCTACCGCACGGAGAAGGACACGTTCGCCGGCGAGCCGCTGGCAGTGCTGCCGCTGGGCGCGGTCGGCGCCGAAGGGCGGTATCACGAGGCCGTCTATGAGGACGCAGACTTTACGGGCTGGGCGACGTTCGCGCTGTTCATCACGCCGGGCCGTGTGCTGGCGGACGCCTTCTCGCTGATGCCCGCGGACACGGTGAACGGCTGGCGCGCGGACGTGATCGAGGGCCTCAAGCGCGTGAAGCCCTCCGTGCTGCGCTTCCCCGGAGGGTGCTTTGCCTCGCTGCACGACTGGCGCGACGCCATAGGCCCGCGCAACGCGCGCAAGCCCGAGAACTCCTACTTCTGGGGCGATGTGAACTACAACGACGTGGGCACGGACGAGTTCCTGCAGCTGTGCGAGGCGCTGGGCTGCGAGGCGATGCTGGTGGTGAACTTCTTCCACCCCGGCAAGCGCTTCTATCTGAATTCCGAATACGTGATGGGCAACCCGAACCTGGACGCCCACGGCGACGACCTGCCCGGCATCACGGACATCGACGCCGGCGTGGAGTGCGCCAGGCAGTGGGTCGAATACTGCAACGGCAGCGTCGACACGCCCATGGGCGCGCTGCGCGCGCGCAACGGCCACCCAGAGCCGTACAACGTGCGCTACTGGGAGATGGACAACGAGACGTTCCGCTGGTTCCCGCGCGACGACTACGCGCGCACGGTGATCAAGTATTCCCGCGCGATGAAGTCCGTGGACCCGAACGTGCAGATCGGCCTGTGCAGCTATCACGACTTCCGCCTGCAGGTCGAGCCCATGCTCGAGATCTGCGGCAACGACATCGACTTCCTGGCCGACCGCGTGTGTGCGCCGGACAACATCGCCTACAAGGTGGGCATCGTGCGCAAATGGAACGAGGCGCACGCGCACAAGATCTACTACTGCGACACCGAGGCGCTGCAGAACCGGCCGAACACGCTGGCGCCCTTCACGGCGGAGTTCTATGAGAAGAACAGCATCACCATACGCGAGGCGCGCCGCACGTGGATCTACGGGCTGACGCTGGTGGGCAACCTGCTCAACTACCACCGCTGCGGGGACATCGTGCGCTTCATGTGCTTCAACAACCTGTGCAACACCTCCGGCCAGTCCTGCATAGAGGTCGCCAAGGAACAGGTGGTGCTGCCGATATGCGGCCTGATCTACGAGCAGATGGCGCGCAGCGAGGCGGCCTGGGTGCTGGACATCGAGGACTATGTGCCGGACAGCCTGAAGAGCGTAGAGATACAGGCGGCGTGGAACGAGGACGCAACGAAGCTGATTCTCTACCTGGTCAACAAGTGCGACACGGGCACGAAGGCCACGCTGGATCTCTCGCGGCTTGGCCGCACGTTCACGACGGGGCGCACGCGCAGGATGACCGCGCCGGGCGGCCGCACGCAGGAAACGGTGCGCTCGCACGGCAACATCTCAGTGAGCTGCGAGTACTTCCAGCCCATGTCCTCCGGCCTCAACACGTTCGACATCCCCGCGTATTCCTTCGCTGAGGTCGTGCTCTGCTGAGGCGCGAAAGCCTCCCCGCAGCCTGAAGAGGGCGGCGGGGAGGCTGATTTTGATTTAGTTAACGAATAATTATAACTATGCCGTGTTGACAATCCGGGGCCGTTCTGTTAGGATAAACTATCAAACTGTATGAGAGGAGGTGCGCGCGATGCTGTCTAAGATCGGCCAGGACGGCAGCCTGTCCGACCGGGTCGCCGAGGAAGTCGTACGATATATACAAGACAATCGGCTCAAGGTGGGCGACCGCCTGCCCAACGAGACCGAGCTGGCGGCGGCGCTGAACGTGGGGCGCAGCACCATACGCGAGGCGATGAAGCAGCTGGCCAACAGCAACGTCGTATCGATCGAGCGCGGGCGCGGCACCTTCGTAAAGGACAGGCCCGGACAGGTGGACGACCCGCTGGGCTTCCGCTTCGCCAACGACAAGAAAAAGCTGCTGGTGGACCTGATCGAGCTGCGCCTGATCGTCGAGCCGCCCATCGCCGCACTGGCCGCGGAGCGGCGCACGCAGGAGGATATCCTGAGGATACGCGATGCGCAGGCGGAGGTCGAGCGCATGGTGGCGCTGGGTGTGAACCACGGCGCGGCGGACGCGCATTTCCACGCGACCGTCGCCGAGGCGACGCAGAACAGCGTGAGCTCCTCGATCGTGCCGGTGCTGAACCGCTCCGTGGACCTGGTCATATCCATCTCCGGCCAGTCGAGCCTGGACCGCACGATGCAGTACCACCGCGACATCTGCCAGGCCATCGCACGCGGCGACGCGAAGGCCGCGGAGGCGACCATGCGCGCGCACCTGGAGGACCACAGGAACTTCATATTCGCCGTGTTCGGCAGGACGAGCATAGGTTGACGGCAGGGAGGGGACTCCCTGCCGTCGACAATTTGTGACGATCGTGTCAGAAAAAGTGTTGACAAGATTATTATGGCATGTTATAATTACATTCATACTAAGGTATCGTTAATTGAGCACTGTTTGTAATAGACGTGGAGGGTGGTGTACACATTAGGTCGGCAAGAATGGCGTACAGTAACGGGGCATGACAAGGGCAACACGGTTATCGTAACAAAGGAGGATACCGATATGAAAGGGAGAGCGCTCACAATGCTACAGGTGGTCCTGCTGATCTGTCTGTTACTAAACTCCTGTTGTGCAATGGCCGGAGGAGCGAATGATAATGCTTTTGATTATACTGTTTTCGAGAACCGAGAGCATTACAAAGAGGACAGATTCGATAAGACGTGGGAAGTCATAGAGGCTCCTCTCAAGGATGAACTGAAATGTACGTTTATACTTGATGTTGATGGTGACTTGACTGGAAATCTGACGAATATCTGCATAGCGTTCCTTGCTATCAAAAACAGTAAAACGATATCTGCAGTCACCTCCGGGCAGATACTGGTAGATGATGGACGTGTTTTTACTTTTGAATCTTCGAATCTGTACAAAGAGTACAATATTGACGGTGAGCGCGTTCCGGATTTCCCGATGATGAAAGAAGATGCGTTGACATTTTTGGAAGCTGTCATGGAGACTGATGAGATCGCGCTCAGAATAAATAGTGACGAGGGAAGATTCGACGAGAGCTTTTCAAAAGATGAGCTGGCTGGGGTCAAAGAGATCGTGAGAGTGCTTCTCGAACAAAACGCCCTTGAGCTATTTGATGACAGCAAAGCGCAGGAGTTGTTTTCTTTGGGAGCGTATACGATTTCAGTCTCATAACAGTATGGCTCGACTATTGCTCATCCAGTACGCGGACGAAAAGGATTCGTGATGCAACAAATCGCCGTTTCGGTCGTTTCCAGCTTCTTGCGACATATGTGATACAGAACTGTCGATCATTAAATCATGATCATTCTAGCTGTAAGTTCGAGTACTAGAGGACGTAGGGAATGACGGATCAATGGCGCGCTCATGCAGAGTAACGGCGACGGCATTCTGTCCGAGCAGCTGAAGTGAAACGCAGTATGATGCCCTGTGCAAAGAGAAAGAAGGACCCAGCCCGGCTCCAATGCCAGGCCAGGTCTTTCTTATTTAGATCTGACGTGACGGCGTGGAGCCTCATCTGACCCGCGGCGACAGCTTCATCAGGGCCAGTATCCTTTGGCTGGCCCGGTTGACGACGAACGCGCTTGTGAATATGCTAATCATGCACAATATCCCCCGGTGTAGAACGACGTCTTTGAGAACGCGGCGATGATGACGAACTGCAGCAGATAGATCTCCAGCGTCAGCGGCGCGATGGCCTTTATGATCGGGTACGCATTCAGTCTGGGTTCGAGGCGCAGGAAGAACGTCGCTACAGAGAACACGAAGCTGAAGGCGAGATACCAGTGCAGTATAAACGCTGACGCGGCCTGTGCCAAACCTTCCAATAAACGAAAGAACCTCCCGCAGGGACGCCATTCATGGCGTCGGGCCGGTCGAAGTAAAGCGCAATACACCAATGTTTGGATCTTGAATATACGATCCAAGTGCAAAAGGGAAACAAAAGAAGTGACTCAAAGCTGAGGATCCCTTACAATACGAGTTGTCGAGACAGGCACGAAGAAAGCCGCAGCCATGAGCCAGGGGTATGATAACACAAAACGGGCAAAAGGTAAACTGTCGATTGACCAATAAACTGTTCGGTCCATCACGGCCAGACAATGGATCACAGATGGATTTTTAGATCGAAATCAGCATTACACCGTCTCTATGCAGACAGGGTGACGACGGGGAAGGACCCCGCTGTCACCCTGTTGTTCAGCTTCCGCGCCTCATCTTACCACACGACGATCTCGTCGCCGCCCTCGGCGAACGGGCCGGGCAGCGTCTCCAGGCCGCGGTGCGCGCCCAGATAGTCGCGGTCGAACGTGATGGGCGTGCCGTCGGTGTTCTCGAACCGCTCCTCCGGCTCGAACGCGCAGCCCAGCGTGTCGGTCGTGATCACGCCGTCCGTGAAGTCCCTGAACAGGCCGTAGACGTTGGTCTTCAGCACGCACTTGCCGTCCTTTTCGACGAGCTCGACGGTGACCTCGTTCTCGGTGTCGACCAGGCCGTGCGTCTCGTGCCTGGACACGGTCGCGCCGTTGAAGTAGGCGTTGCCGCACACCCACGCGGGCAGATGGCCGAAGTGATACTTGGCCAGCGCGCGCATGTCGGGCTCCTGCCCCATCATGAAGTTGGCGATCCACTCGTCATAGCTGGGGAAGATGTCCATGGGCTGCGTGCCTGCGACCTCGTAGTCGTTGTCCTGAGGCGTGCGCGCCTCGTCGGTGACGGGGTGCTTCTGCACGATGATGTTGTTGTAGAAGCGGTCGTCGCCGTGCAGTATGGTCATGAAGCCCGCGACCTCCGTGCGGTGGCGGATGTGGTAGGGCGTGTAGCGCGGCTCGCGCTGGTCGTTGACGATGCTGTCCACGCCGGAATTGACCAGGCCAAGCGCGCCGCACATCAGGTTGTGCACCAGCGCCAGACCTTCGCTGGGCATGGCCAGCGACAGCTTGGAGAGCATGACGTTGTTGTCGATCAGCGTGGGGCCGTGGCCGACCTCGATGAATATGTCGTTGGAGAACATCGCGCCCTGCGCCTGCGGCAGGCCCTCGGGACGCTGGTTGTCGTGCAGCAGGTTCTGGCTGATGCGCGCGCCCTGGGCCTCCCAGTCGCACCACACGCCCATGATGCAGTTGTGTATGTGGTTGCGGCGTATGGTCACGTCGATGGCGGCGTGCAGCTTGATGCCCGCCGTCTCGGCGCCGCCCAGCTGCTGCGAGTTGCACACGTGGTGTATGTGGCAGTCCTCTATGGTGGAGAAC
>SVGK01000071.1 GCA_015056395.1 Clostridiales bacterium | reverse complement strand
CATACCCCAGGACATGGGCATGCAGAAGCGCGAGACCGTCGACGACATGTTCAAGCTGGAAGTGGACGAGGTCGTGGGCAAGAAGCAGCTTGCGAAGATCGTCGACAACTGCTACCGCGCGCACGGCGTCACGGCGACTTCCACCATGCTGGACGACATCAAGGCGCTGGGCTACAAGTTCTCCACGCGCGCGGCGCTGACCGTCTCCGTGGCGGACATCATCGTGCCCGAGAGCAAGAAGGACATACTGCAGAGCGCGGACGGAGAGGTCCGCAAGATCGAGCGCCAGTTCAAGCGCGGCCTGATGAGCGAGAACGAGCGCTACGCCTCCGTGATCAAGATCTGGGAGAACGCAACCAACGACGTCACCAAGCAGGTGCTTGCGACGCTTGAGAAATTCAACCCGATCAACATGATGGCGGACTCCGGCGCCCGCGGTTCCATCAACCAGATCCGCCAGCTGTCCGGCATGCGCGGCCTGATGGCTTCGCCGACGGGCAAGATCATCGAGCTGCCCATCAAGTCCAACTTCCGCGAGGGCCTGTCCGTTCTGGAGTTCTTCCTCTCCTCGCACGGCAGCCGCAAGTCGCTGGCCGACACCGCCATGAAGACCGCGGACTCGGGCTACATGACCCGCCGCCTGGTCGACGTGTCGCAGGAGAACATCATACGCGAGATCGACTGCTTCGCCAACCGCAATGAGAAGGTCCGCGGCCTGAAGGTGCAGGACATCGGCGAGCCGGGCGACATCATCGAAGGGCTCGAGGACCGCATTCGCGGCCGCGTGGCCGCCGAGGACGTGATCGATCCCGCCACGGGCGAGGTCATCGTCGAGACGAACGAGCTGATCACGCACGATCTGGCCGTGCGCATCGTCAAGGCCGGCATCACCGAGGTGACCATACGCAGCGTATTGACCTGCCAGTGCAACGTGGGCATCTGCGCCAAGTGCTACGGCGCTAACATGACCAACGGCAAGGTGGTCGACGTGGGCGAGGCCGTGGGCATCATCGCGGCGCAGTCCATCGGCGAGCCCGGCACGCAGCTGACCATGCGTACGTTCCATACCGGCGGCGTCGCCACCGGCGAGGACATCACACAGGGTCTTCCCCGCGTCGAGGAGCTGTTCGAGGCCAGAAAGCCCAAGCGCGAAGCGACGCTTGCGGACATCTCCGGCATCGTGCATCTGGAGACCGACGCCAAGAAGCGCCGCAAGCTCATCATACAGTCCGTGGGCGCAGGCGAGGCCGAGACCAAGGAATACCCCATCAACTACGGCTCCAAGCTGCGCGTCGAGGACGGCGATATGGTCAACGCCGGCGACGAGCTGATTGAGGGCTCCATCAACCCGCACGACCTGCTCAGGATACTGGGCGTCAGGGCCGTGCAGGACTACCTGGTCAAGGAGGTCCAGCAGACCTACCGCCGCCAGGGCGTCGAGATCGCCGACAAGCACATCGAAGTCATCGTGCGCCAGATGCTGCGCAAGGTCAAGATCGAAGAGGCGAACGACACGGACCTGCTCCCCGGCTCGCTGGTCGACATATTCCGCTTCGACCAGGCCAACCGCAAGGTCATGGAGCAGGGCGGCATACCCGCCACGGCGAAGCGCACGCTGCTGGGCATCACCAAGGCGGCGCTGGCGACGGAATCGTTCCTGTCCGCGGCGAGCTTCCAGGAGACCACGCGCGTGCTGACCGAGGCCGCCATAAAGGGCAAGGTCGACCCGCTGCTGGGCCTGAAGGAAAACGTCATCATAGGCAAGCAGATCCCCGCCGGCACGGGCATGAAGCGCTACGCCGACATCGAGATACACGAGGCCTACTGACCATCAAAAACGACCGGAGGCGGCCTGCGGGCCTGCCTCCGGCTTTCTTTGAGGAAACCGTTATGCGGGAATACATCGATCTGTACATGTTGGATGGCCGTCCGACCGGCGAGAGGATACTTCGCGGCGCGCCCGTGCCGGAAGGACGCATGCGCCTGGGCGTGCGCGTATGGCTCAGGAACCGGAAGGGAGAATACGCCATATCGCAGCGGCAGGCGGACAGGCGCTCCCATCCCCTGTTCTGGGAGGCCACGGGCGGCGGCGTGTCCGCGGGCGAGACGCCGCGCCTGGCCGCCGTGCGCGAGGTGCGCGAGGAGCTGGGCATTTCGGTGCCCGCCGCGCGCCTGCGGCTTATCAAAAAGGAGATGTGCTTCGACGGCGTCGAACAGCTGTACGTCTACTTCGCGCCGTGCGACGCGCTGCTTATAAAGAGCAGGCTGCAGAAGGAAGAGGTGCGCGACGCGAAATGGGCGACGATCGACGAGATACGCCGGATCGAACGGGAGGGCCGCTTCTACGGCGACCCGCGTGAGACGGAGCTGATCGAGGGCATCATAAGGGGGCGGAAGTGAATCCTTCCGCCCCCTCATCGTCACACGCCCGATATATCGCGCACGACCGCGCCCGCCATGATGAGCCCCATGACCGACGGCACGAAGGCTGTGCTGCCCGGCACGGCGCGCCGCGGCTTTCGGCCCGGCTGGACCTCCTCCTCCTGCGCAGCGGCGCGCGGCGCGACGGGCTCCTCGTCGGAATACACGACCTTCAGGCGCTCTACGCCCCGCCTGCGCAGCTCGCGCCGCATCACGCGCGCAAGCGGGCAGACCTTCGTCTCATAGATGTCCGCGACGGTCAGGCGCGTCGGGTCCAGCTTGTTGCCCGCGCCCATCGCCGATATGATCGGCACGCCCAGCCTGTCGGCGCGCACGGCCAGCTCGAGCTTGGCCGCGACCGTGTCCACACAGTCCAGCACATAGTCATACGCGCGCAGATCGAACGCATCCGCATTCTCCGGCAGGTAGAACACGCGGTGTTCCGCGATATCGAGCCCCGGGTTTATGCTCCTCAGCCGCTCCGCCATGACCTCGACCTTGTGCCGCCCGACCGTCTGCGCGGTGGCGATGATCTGCCGGTTCAGGTTCGTCAGGCAGACTTTGTCGTCGTCGAACAGGTCGATCGCGCCCAGGCCGCTGCGTACCAGCGCCTCCGCGGCGAATCCGCCCACGCCGCCTATGCCGAACACGGCCACGCGCGCGCGCGCCAGGCGGTCCATGCCGTCCGGCCCCAGCAGCAGCTCCGTCCTCGAAAAGCGGTTCATGCCGTCCATTCCGCCAGCGCCGCCTTCACATCCTCGTCGCAGAACTGCATGGCGCGTATCGTGTCCTGCATGAGCCTGTCCATCTCCCAGCCCAGCATCGCCGCGCCGTCCGTGATGACCTGGCGCGAGCAGCCCGCGGCGAACTTCTTGTCCTTGAACTTCTTCTTGAGGCTCTTGAGCTGCAGATCCTGCACGCTCTTCGTGGGCAGCATCAGCACGTTCGCGCCGATCAGGCCGGTGAGCTCATCCGCGGCGAACAGCACCTTTTCCATCTCGTGCTCCGGCTTGATGTCCACGGTGATGCCGTAGCCGTGGCTGCATACGGCGCGTATCAGCTGGTCGGACGCGCCCGCCGCCCTGAGGAGCTCCGGCGCCTTTATGCAGTGCTCCTCGGGGTACATCTCGAAGTCGACGTCGTGCATGAGGCCAACCAGGCCCCAGAAATCCTCGTCGTCAGCATAGCCCAATTCGCGCGCATACCAGCGCATCACCGCCTCGACCGTCAGCGCGTGCTGCAGGTGAAAGTGCTCCTTGTTGTACTTGCGCAGGCATTCGACCGCCTGTTCCCTTGTCATACCGGCTTCCATCGCGGCTCACTCCATTCCCATAAAATATAGTCATTTGGTAGGATTTTAGCGGAAAGGCCTTCACTTGTCAAGCGCCAAACTGTGAAATGCGCCCGTTCAAACATTCTGTGAAGTTTTCGATTCAAAGCGTGTCCGCGTTGACATTCCATGATGCACGGGCTATAATAGACTTCGATTTATAAGAAAGAAGGCAGCTGTCATGAAGAACGATTCCCCCGCGCGTCACACGGCGACCATGACCACGCTGCCTCTGTGTCCATGACCGTATAGCCATGGTCCTGTATGCGGGTGTGCGTTGGAAAGCGTATATCCGCATTTTCATTGCCGAACATCGACTGCTGAACACTCTCCCCGGAGGTCTTACATCATGCCATCTTCTTCCCGCGAACGCAGCCTGCTGGTTCGCTTCCTCGCCTTCATGAAGGGCAGCCTGCTGCGCTATATCGGCAGCGTCGTGTCGGTGGTCATCACCGTGTTCGTAGGCTTCATCACGCCGCTGCTGCTCGCCGGCACGGTCGACGCGCTGACCGCCGTGATGAACGGCGCGCCCGACACGCCCGTCAACCTCCCCCGGCCCCTGGCGGGCTGGTTCGAGGCGCAGGGCGGCGTCAGTTATATGGCCACGCATCTGGGCATACTGGCGGGCATATTGATCTGCGTGAACCTGTTGGGCGGCCTGTTCCAGTATCTGCGCGGCAAGTGGTCGGCGGAGGCCAGCGAGACCATCGCCGAACGCATGCGCAACGCGCTCTACGCCCATCTGATGGCCATGGACTTCGAGTACCACGCCAAGGCCGAGACGGGCGACCTGATACAGCGCTGCACATTGGATGTGGACACGGTGCGCCGCTTCCTCGCCTCGCAGGTGATCGAGGTGTTCCGCACGGTCATCATGATCGTGCTGGCGCTCACGCTTATGATACGCATACACGTGAAGCTCACGCTCCTCTCCCTTGTGCTGATACCGCCGCTGTTCGGGCTGGCGATATGGTTCTTCCACTGGGTGCAGAAGCTCTTCAAGGAGGCGGACGAGGCGGACGGCAAGCTCTCGGCGATGCTGCAGGAGAGCATGACCGGCGTGCGCGTGGTGCGCGCGTTCGCGCGCCAGCAGTACGAGACGATGCGCTTTCAGGAACGCATAGACGACGTGCACGACAAGTCCGTGCTGATCAGCCGCGTGATGGCGGTCTACTGGTCCGGCTCGGACATGCTGAGCATGCTGCAGGTCGGCATGACGCTCTCCTTCGGCATATGGTTCGCGCTGCGCGGCGAGATCACCACGGGCGACGTGCTGGTGTTCGTGAGCTACATACACATGCTGATCTGGCCCATACGCCAGTTGGGACGCATACTGTCCGACCTGGGCAAGTGCAAGGTGTCGCTCAGGCGCGTGTACGACATACTGGACGCGCCGCCGGAGGCGGACACGCCCGGCGCGGGCGAAGCCCCGCTGGACCGGGACATCGTGTTCGACCACGTGCGCTTCCGCTATGAGGACCGGCCCGTGCTGCGCGACGTGAGCTTCACCGCGAAGGCGGGCAGCACCGTGGCGATACTGGGCGCGACGGGCAGCGGCAAAAGCACCATGATGCACCTTTTGCAGCGGCTCTACGCGCCCGACGGCGGCGCCATCACGATAGGCGGACGCGACATATCGACCATCGCGAAGCCCTATCTGCGTTCGCGCGTGGGCTACGTCATGCAGGAGCCCTTCCTCTATTCGCGCTCCATACGCGACAACATCGCCATCGCAAAGACGGACGCGACGCAGGCGGAGATCGACCAGGTGGCGCGCATCACGAGCTCGGACGGCTTCATCGCCGAATTCGAGAAGGGCTACGACACCATGGTCGGCGAGCGCGGCGTGACGCTCTCGGGCGGACAGAAACAGCGCATCGCCATCGCGCGCACGCTGATACGCGAGAACGACATACTGATACTGGACGACTCCCTCTCGGCCGTGGACACGGAGACGGACCGCGCCATACGCAGGGAGCTCAGCCGCATGCGCCAAAGGGGCAGGAAGACGCCCACGACGTTCATCATATCGCACAGGGTGACCACGCTTGCGGACGCCGACCAGATACTGGTGCTGGAGAACGGCAGCATCACGCAGTCCGGCACGCACGCGGAGCTCATCGGGCGCGAGGGCCTCTACAGGCGCGTATACGGCATACAGACGGCACTTGAGGACGAACTTGAACGGCAGCTGGCCGTGGATGCGTGAGGGAATATGCAGCAGCAACAGGAGATCGATTTCACCAAACGGTTGGACGCGGGCCTCTGGCGGCGGCTGATCGGCTATATGAAGCCCTTCCACAAGTACCTGTTCGCCATCATGGGCACCATGGCGCTCTCGGCGGCGTGCGACGCCATATTCCCGCTTTTGACGCGCGAGGCGATCGACCGCTTCATCACGGGCAGCGTGACCACGGGACTGGCGGGCTTCATCGCGCGCTACGCGGGCACGGTGCTTGCGCAGACGGGCTGCATATTCGGCTTTTGCATACTCTGCGGCAGGGCGGAATGCGGCATCAACCGCCACATACGCAAGATGTGCTTCCACCGCCTGCAGGAGCTGTCGTTCTCGTATTACGACACCACGCCGGTGGGCTTCATCATATCCCGCATCACCTCGGACACGGCGCGCCTGGGCGAGACCGTCGCCTGGGGACTCGTCGACCTGTTCTGGGCCGGCTGCTACATCGTGTTCACGATCGTGACCATGTTCTTTCTGAACGTGAAGCTCGCGCTGATCGTGCTGGCGGTCATGCCCGTCATCGCGGTCACGGCGGTGTGGTTCCAGAAGCGCATACTCGCAAGCTACCGCCTTGTGCGCAAGACCAACTCGCAGATCACGGGCGCCTATAACGAGGGCATCATGGGCGCGAAGACCACCAAGACGCTGGTGCGCGAAAAGGCGAACGGCGAGGAATTCGCACAGCTCGCGGGCACCATGCGCGCATCGAGCATACACGCGGCGGTCATGAGCGCGCTGTTCATGCCCATCGTCACGTCGCTGGGCGCCATCGCCGTGGCGCTGGTGCTCTGGCAGGGCGGCGCGGACGTGTACGCCATGACGGGGGCGCTGACCATAGGCACGCTGGCAGCCTTCGTCGAATACGCGCAGGGCATATTCGAGCCGATCAGCTCCATAGCGCGCATATTCGCGGACCTTCAGGCCTCGCAGGCCGCGGCGGAACGCGTGATCTCCACGCTGGAGACGGAGCCCGAGATCACCGACACGCCGGAGGTCGTCGAGAAGTTCGGCGACAGCTTCCACCCGAAGCGCGAGAACTGGCCGGACATCAGGGGCGACATAGAGTTCGACCACGTGACCTTCCACTACAACACGGGCGAGGAGGTATTGAACGACTTCTCGCTCAAGGTGCGGGCCGGCGAGACCGTCGCGCTGGTCGGCGAGACGGGCAGCGGCAAGTCCACCATCGTGAACCTGGTCTGCCGCTTCTACGAGCCTACGGAGGGCGTCATACGCATCGACGGCGTGGATTACAGGCAGCGCAGCATGCTCTGGCTGCAATCGCACCTGGGCTATGTGCTGCAGCAGCCGCACCTCTTCAGCGGCACCGTGCGCGAAAACATACGCTTCGGACGCCTGGACGCCACGGACAGGGAGATCGAGGCGGCCGCAAAGCTCGTGGACGCGGACGGCTTCATACGCGGGCTGGAAAACGGCTACGATACACAGGTCGGCGAGGGCGGCAACCGCCTCTCGACGGGTCAGAAGCAGCTGATATCCTTCGCGCGCGCGCTGATCGCGAATCCCGCGATATTCGTGCTGGACGAGGCGACGTCCTCCGTGGACACGGAGACGGAGCAGAAGCTGCAGGCGGCGATACAGAAGGCGCTGTGGGGACGCACGAGCTTCATCATCGCGCACCGCCTGTCCACGATACGCAACGCCGACGTGATACTGGTGATACGCGACGGCCGCATCGTCGAGCGCGGCACGCACCGCGAGCTGCTCAGGCAAAATGGCTATTATCACCAGCTGTACGTGAACCAGTTCCGCGAGGAGGGCGAGGCGCAGACGATCGAGGAGATCAACCGCTGAATGCCGGTTTTTTTCGGGGATCGTGCCGCCATCCGTAATGTTCGCGTGGTAAACTGTACTCTGTAAATATCGCTTTGGAGGATAATGACTCATGAACCAGAAAGAGATCGCAGAGATACGCCGCCGCTTCCAGCCCGACAAGAACGCCATCGCGAACCTGCGCGGCTGCTATGTCAACGAAAAGCGCGAGATCGTGTCCGCATTCGACCGTCCGCTGATGAGCCTGCCGCAGGAGGAGGCCGAAAAGTACCTGGCCTTCTTCCGCCGCGCGCTCACCGGACTGCCCGGCAAGAACCTGCTCACGCTCACGTTCCGCCCCGACCAGGTGATGGACGGCGAGGAGCACGCGCTGCTGACGGCGCTGCGCAACACGGAGCTCAAGGTCGACGAGGGCGTGGAACGCCTGTATCGCAGGATCATCGACTCTCTCAACATGGATTCCAACTATCTGATACTGCTGGCGCACGACGCGTACGACATCCCCTACCGCGGGCGCGACGGCCTCAAGGTGGACGACGCATCCGAAGAGGTCTTCCACTACTTCGTGTGCTGCATCTGCCCCGTGAAGCTCACCAAGCCCGCGCTCAGCTACGACGCCTCGGACAATGAATTCCACGACCGCGAGCTGGACTGGGTGGTCACCGCGCCGCAGCTGGGCTTCATGTTCCCGACGTTCGACGACCGCGCCGCGAACATATACGACGTGCTCTGGTTCTCGCGCGACACAGAGGATGTGCACGGCGAGCTGATCGACGCGCTGTTCAACCTGGACTCCCCCATGCCCGCACAGGTGCAGAAGGAGACCTTCCAGCAGATCATCGAGGACGCCGTGGGCGAGGACCTGAGCTTCGACGTGGCCGAGAGCGTGCACGAGGGCATGTGCGAGCTGATCGAGGCGCAGAAGCAGGACAAGGAGCTGCCCGCGCCGGTGGTGACGAAGGCGGACGTGAAGCGCGTGCTGCAGGAAGCCGGCGTGCCGCAGGAGCGCGTGGACGCCTTCGACGAGCAGTTCGACCAGGAATTCGGCGTGAACACGGACCTGGGCGCGCAGAACATCGTGGAACCGAAGAAATTCGAGGTGCGCACGCCCGACGTGGTCATCACCGTCAACCCCGAGCGCAGCGACCTGGTCACCACGCGCGTGATCGACGGCATGAAGTACATACTGATCGAGGCCAACGACGCCGTGCAGGTCAACGGCATAGGCATACACATAAGCTGACATGTCAGCATCGCTTTCCAACGACACAGCGACCGGTACGAAAGGAGAACCGACCATGTTCCGCAAGAACGCCTGGAATGAATACGCCCCGGAGGAGAGGAGCCGCGCGCTGGACTTCGCGCGCTCATACATGGACTTTCTGAACGCCGCCAAGACCGAGCGCGAGGCCTGCGCCTGCGCCGAGGACATCTGCGCCGCAGCGGGCTTCCGCGACCTCGACAAGGTCATCGCCTCGGGCGAGAAGCTCAAGCCCGGCGACAAGGTCTATCTGAACTGGATGGGCAAGAGCTTCCTGGCCTTCGTGATCGGCGAGCAGCCCATCGAATGCGGCCTGAACATACTGGGCGCACATATCGATTCGCCGCGCATAGACATCAAGCAGAACCCCCTCTTCGAGGAGGAAGGTCTGTGCTATCTGGACACGCACTACTACGGCGGCATCAAGAAGTACCAGTGGCTGGCCATGCCCCTGGCGCTGCACGGCGTGATCGTGCGCAAGGACGGCTCGAAGGCGGAGCTGCGCCTGGGCGAGAACGAGGACGATCCGGTGTTCTGCATCACCGACCTGCTGCCGCACCTGGCGCACGAGCAGATGGAAAAGTCCGCGGCGAAGTTCGTCGACGGCGAGGCGCTCAACGTGCTGATCGGCGGCGAGCCGCTGAAGGACACCGAAAAGGACGCCGTCAAGGCGGGCGTGCTCAAGCTGCTTCAGGAGACCTACAGCGTCTGCGAGGAGGACTTCATCTCCGCCGAGCTCGAGCTCGTGCCCGCGGGCCGCTGCCGCGATGTGGGCTTTGACCGCAGCATGATATTGGGCTACGGCCACGACGACCGCGTGTGCGCTTATCCCTCTCTGATGGCCGTGGCGGAGTACGAAGGCACGCCGAAGCGCACGCTGGCCGCCGTACTGACCGACAAGGAGGAGATCGGCTCCGTGGGCGCCACCGGCATGGATTCCGCGTTCTTCGAGAACGCCGTGGCCGAGCTGATCGCGCTGACCGCAGGCGAGAGCGACCTGAAGGTGCGCCGCGCGCTGTCCAACAGCCGCATGCTCTCGTCCGACGTGTCCGCCGGCTTCGATCCCTGCTATGCCGGCGTGTTCGAGAAGAAGAACGCGGCGATACTGGGCCAGGGCGTGTGCTTCAACAAGTACACGGGCGCGCGCGGCAAGTCCGGCGCATCCGACGCCAACGCCGAATTCATGGCCGAGGTCCGCCTCGCCATGGACGACGCGCGCGTATGCTGGCAGACCAGCGAGATCGGCAAGGTCGACGTCGGCGGCGGCGGCACGATCGCGTATCTGTGCGCACGCTACGGCATGAACGTGATCGACTGCGGCGTGCCGGTGCTGTCCATGCACGCGCCGTGGGAGATCGTCAGCAAGGCCGATCTGTGGGAAGCCATGAAGGGATACGTCGCGTTCCTCGGAGCGTGAAGCGGTAGATCGAGAGTATGATGGAAGCCCGTGCCTCTTGAGCGATGCGGACATCGCCGAAGGGGCGCGGGCGCATTTGTACGCCGCGCCGTTCAGGACAGCATTCGGGCCGCCTTGCGGCGGGTTTGGCTTGCCTTGGATCGACAAATCGGGATTTGTGAGGAACAGATATGAAAACAATTTATCTGATCGGCGGTACAATGGGTGTCGGTAAAACGACGGTAAGTCAGCAGCTGAAAAAGGAGTTGCCGAATAGTGTTTTTCTTGACGGCGATTGGTGTTGGGATGCCGATCCGTTTCAGGTAACAGAAGAAACAAAAGCCATGGTCAT
>SVGK01000070.1 GCA_015056395.1 Clostridiales bacterium | reverse complement strand
GAGGGGGACAGGGTGTTCCTCGGTATGCTCGAAGAGGGGGAAAAGTGGTTCGAGGTGACGCTCAGGTATGAGGGGGAAAAGCTGGTCGAAGTAATCCTGAATTGACGCTTCGCTGGACACCCTTCGGGTGTTTCGGAATGATTAGCCTGAGATTGTATGTGATGCGGGCTTTGCAATACGCCGCTGCGGCGGCCCCCGGACCGCCGCGTTCCTGAATGGCGTGATATATGCCGATCCGAGGTCGATGATCCGGATGTCGGAGGTATGGGCAACCAATATCTTTATCCACACTTCAATCGCGTCGCTGCAGTGGACTCCGGATCGCCATGACCTTGAATGTCGTGATACGCGGTTTGCCGCAGCATTGCATTATGCCAGTCACGTCCCTGCAGGGACGTTCCATGGGCGGCCACCGCTTCAGTTCACGATCGGCAGGGCGTCGTTCCCGGACTTGTACCGCACGGAGGTGCATCATGCAGATCATATCCATAAGCGGCGCCGTCGCCGCGGGCAAGACCACGCTGCTGGATCGGCTGCTCAGGGCGCTGGGACCGCGCGCGCAGGCGCACGAGGAGCGTCCGCAGGACAACCCCTTCATTCGAAAATACTATGAAGACCCGGTGCGCTGGTCGTTCCACAGCCAGATCGCGTTTTTGGCGCTCTATTTTGACGCACCCCTGCCTCCGGACGGCACGTGCGACTTCTATTTCTATGACCGCTGCCTGATCGAGAACCTCGTGCTGGCGCGGTACCGTCTGGAACAGGGCGACCTGACGCCGGAAGAATACGCGATCATCGAAAAGGTGGCGCGCGGCATGGAAGGCCTCATGCCGTCCGTGGACAAGACCGTGTTCCTGCGCTGCTCCGTGCCGCTGCTGGTCGAACGGCTGCGCACGCGCGGAAGGGATTACGAGGGGCATCTGGGCGTCGAGTACGCGCGCAAGCTCTCCGCGCTGTACGAGGAGTGGCTTCAAACGCTCCCGAAGGACAGGGTGCTGGTCGTCGATCAGGACGCGGGCTTCGCGCTGGAGGACGTCATCGCGTTCATAGAGCGCGGGTAGGGACAAAAGGGATCGGTGCGGTATGGGAAGCGCGCGGGCGCCATGGATGGCGCCCCTACGGCGGCGCGTTCACTGCTAACTGTTAACTGTTCACTGTTAACCGTGCATTTGATTCTGAATTCTTAATTCTCAATTTAAAAAAAGGTGTTCCCATGGCAGATATGATCGAACGGGAGGTCGTGCCCGGCTTCAGGGCCACGGCAAAGGAGGACGGCACGTACCGCCTCGACCGCTATACCGGACACGAGTCTGCGCTGATCGTGCCGGCGCAGCTGAACGGCGTCGACGTCACCGAGATCGGCGAGAAGTGCTTTGCCGGCAACAGCTATCTCACGCGCGTCTCGCTGGCGGAGGGCATCACGGCCATAGGCCGCGAGGCGTTCAGCCGATGCTTCTCGCTGCGCGAGGCGATGCTCCCAAAGACGCTTGAGAAGCTGGGCGAGGGCGCGTTCCGCGAGAGCGGTCTTGCGTCCATAGAGCTGCCGCCCAGGATCGAGGCCGTGCCGCCCATGTGCTTTCGCGGCTGCACGTCGCTTGAGGAAGTGCGCCCGAACGAAAACCTGTGGCGCGTGGAGCGCGAGGCGTTCTACGGCTGCGAGAAGCTGCTGGGGGTCGACCTGCCCGACGGGCTGGAGGAGCTCGACGAGCTGTCGTTCGCCCACTCCGGCCTCGTGCGCATGGCGCTGCCGCGCGGGCTCACGCGCATAGGCCGCGAGGCCTTCGCCTGGTGCACACGGCTGATACAGCTGAGCCTGCCTGACGAGCTGGAGATCATGGAGGACGGCGCATGCGCGGGCTGCATACAGCTCGAGACGATCGCGCTCCCTGCGGCGCTCACGGAGCTGGGCGTCAACCCGTTCCGCTTCTGCACGCACCTGTCCGCGATAGACGTCGCGCCGGAGAACGACGCGCTGGTCACGCAGGACGGCGCGCTGTTCCTCAGGCGCGAGCGCGTGCTGATCAGCTATCCGCTGGGCCTGCGCGAGAAGCGCTATGCGTTCCCGGCGGGGCTTTACGAGATCGGCGACTACGCCTTCTGCGGCGCGGGGGATCTGGAACGGCTCAGGCTCCCGATGGGACTCAGGCGCATAGGCGAGGGCGCTTTCCGCTACTGCGACCGCCTGCAGCGCGTGCACATGCCCGACACCGTGCAGTCCATAGGCCACGGCGCGTTCCGCAACTGCCAGCGCCTGGACGGCGTGGTGGTGAAGAAGGGCTCGTTCGCGCACGAGCAGCTGAAGGCGATGCGGGTGAACTGCATAGAGGTCTGATGGACAATTCGGAATGCGGAATTCGGAATCAAAGGCCCGGGGAAGCACTGATCAAATGAGCCAGTCGGCTGTCGAGTGAGGCAGTTTCGCGATAGGCAAATCTGGGCACCGTCAGATGCCGCGAATCGATCAGAGCCCTCTTGTCGCTCAGGTATATTTCGATGTCCTGTCAGGGCAACGCCGTCAACCTAAGGCGATCCTGTGCTGTTCTCGCAGACATATCCGCATAATTCGATCCGTAGCGGCGGCTATCAGCCGCCATACCGCCGGACGACAAATATCTCTGATTTGTTATGCTTTGTTCAAAGTTGCATGTGTTGCCTGTCAGGGGGGGTGTACATGGCTCGTTCCATATTCAGGTTGTTATTGCTTGCTTTGTCCCTTATGGCGCTTTGCGCGGCGCAGGCGGATACCGTGACGTTCCCGGACGATCTCGTCGCCATAGAGCAGGGCGCGTTCATGAACGACGCCTCGATCACGGAGGTCACGATACCCGAAGGCTGCACGCGCATAGGCGGATACGCCTTTTCGAACTGCGCCGCGCTGGAGACCGTGACCATACCCTCGACCGTCGAGGTGATAGAGCCGCACGCCTTTGACGGCTGCGCGAACGTCGTGATACGGTGCGAACCGGGCTCGCCCGCCGCCGAATACGCCGACAGGTACGGCCTCATGTGGCACGACGGCGAGACGCTGCACAACCGGCCGCTCGTCGTCGCGGGCCGCGTGTTCAAGGTCCTGAGCGACGAGCTGGTCGAGGGCGCGCGCGTCGAACTGCACCGTGGCTACAAAAGATACGACCTCTTCCCCACAGTCGTACAGAGCGCCGATTACGAGGAGACGCCTCTCAGCGCATGCGTGTCCGAGGCCGACGGCTTCTACGCGCTCACGATCCCGGCCGCCGACAGGGCGGACTGGGGCGACGGCGCCTACTACACGCTGGTCGCCGAGAAGGACGGCTGGGAGACGCAGTTCATCGCCGTGCTCACGCGGGAATTCGACGAAGAGGGCGTCGCGGAGGTGCACATACCCTTCGCGTGCGAGGGCGACACCTATCACATCACGGGCATCGCGCGTGACGGCTCGGAGCTGTACTTCGAAAACTCGAAGTACTACGACAGCTGGAAGCACCCCGTCTACACGAGGTTCGACGCAAGCGTACGTTACTGGCAGAGCGGCGCGTACGGCACGCCGAACTATGGCGACATATTCCCATACACGCGTGTGAACCTGTACTACAACGACACGCTGATACGCAGCTGGTACTGCGCCGCGAAGAGCGCATCGTACTGGCACGTGTTCAAGGTGCTGAACGGCGAGCTCTACAGCATCAACAAACAGACCGAAGACAACTATTTCGACATTAGCGAGAACGAGAACTGGTACAGGCTGCTGCCCGGATGGATGAGCCCCTGATACATACCGTGCACGGAGCGTTTTGCAATGGACGTCTTTTTCGTATTCATGTTGTGGTCGCTGTTCGGCTGGTTTTTGCTGGCGCTGGGCCTTGGCACGCGGCGGCACCGGCGCGACAAGGAGGAGCGCGAGCGCGCCCACGCCACTGCCACGGTGACGGAGCACGCGGCGATCGGGCGGCGCGGCAAGGGCGGGAAGCTCTATACGTCCTGCTATCCCGTCGTCCGCTTCACCGCGGACGGCGCGGCGCGCACCGCGAAGGCCGAATACGCGGCGGACCCCGCCAGGCTGCCCGTGGGTACGGTCGTGGACATATTCTATGACCCGGACGACCCGTCCCGCTTCCACTTCAGCGACGATGCGCTGAACGGCCGGCCGGGCAGGCTGCTTGTCGCGCTGGGTCTCACATGGATCATACTGGCCGCAGCCGCCACGGGCGTCGTGTCGCTGCTCGCCTCCGGCTACGGCCCGGGCGACATACCGGATCTCATCTCGGGATTGCGCCTGTTTCATCGCTTTTTCAGGTGACGAAACGCCCGGACAGCTCGAATGAACGGGCACATCCTCCCCCCTTTTTGCATATTCCACCGCTCTTTCCTTCATTTTCCCAAAATTTCACGTGAAATAAAGTTGTCATACCATTCGCAGAGTGTTATAATGGTAGTTGGATTTTTGTCGGTTTTGCCGACTGAAAGGGTCGAAGAGCATGCTCAAATACACCGTAAAGCGGGTGCTTTTGGCGCTGGTCACCATCGTCATCATATCCGCGATCACCTTTTTCGCCATGAACGCCATACCCGGCGGCCCCTTCGACAAGGAGAAGGCCACGGACCCGGCCGTGCAGCAGGTGCTGGAGGCGCGCTTCAATCTGGACAAGCCCGTCTGGCAGCAATACGTCATCTATATGCAGAACCTGGCGCACGGCGACTTCGGCATATCGCTGAAGACGGGGCGCGAGATCTCCTCCATCATCACGGAGAAGTTCGCCGTTTCCGCGCGCCTGGGCCTGATGGCCGCGGCCTTCGCCGTGGTGCTGGGGCTCGTGCTGGGGTCGATCGCGGCGCTGTCGCGCAACCACTGGCCGGACCGCGTGATCATATTCTTCACCACGCTGTTCGTGTCCGTGCCCAGCTTCGTGCTGGCCACGATACTCTTGCTGGTGTTCGCGCTGACGCTCAAGTGGGTGAGCGTGTTCTCCACGACCAACCCGAACTACGTGCTGCCGGTCATATCGCTGATGCTCTACCCCATGAGCTACATCACGAGGCTCACGAAGTCCTCCATGCTGGACGTGCTGGGACAGGATTACATACGCACGGCCCGCGCCAAGGGCGTGCGCGATTCGCTGGTGATATTCAAGCACGCGCTGCGCAACGCGCTGATACCCGTCATCACCTATGTGGGTCCCATGGTCGCGTACATACTGACCGGCTCCATGGTCGTTGAGACGGTGTTCACGATAGGCGGCCTGGGCACGGAGTTCGTGCGCTCCATAAACAACCAGGACTACCCGCTGATCATGGCCACCACGATCTTCCTGGCGGTGCTCATGGTCATAGCGACGCTCATGAGCGACCTGGTCTACAAGATCGTCGACCCCAAGATCACGTTCGACTGACGGGAGAGGAGAAAGAAACATGAACACGGCAGACAAGTTTCCCAAGAAGAATCTCCTCAGCCTGCAGATCGACCTGAACAAGTTCGAAAAGGCGACGGAGGAAGAAAAGGCGCAGCACGAGACCATGCGCGAGAGCACCACGTTCTTCCGCGACGGCATGCGCAAGCTCAAGAAGAACCCGCTGGCCATGATAAGCCTGTTCGTGCTGCTGGCGCTGGTGGTGACCATCGTGATCGTGCCCATGGTGTATCCCTACAGCTATGAGCAGATGATCACCGTGAACGGCAAGCGCGACAAGACCGCCAAGAACCTGGCGCCCCTCACCTACTCCAAGAACGAGCTGGCCGCCATCGAAGAAGGTCAAAAGATATTCCCGCACCTGTTCGGCACCGACGAGCTGTGCCGCGACTACTTCATACGCGTGCTGTACGGCGCGCGCGTGTCGCTGGTCATAGGCCTGTTCGCAAGCCTGATCGTGCTGGTGATCGGATTGCTGTACGGCTCGATATCGGGCTACTTCGGCGGGAAGGTCGACATCGTGATGATGCGCATCGTCGACATCATCTATTCGCTGCCGGACACGCTGATGGTCGTATTGCTGAGCGTGGTGCTCAACCAGGTGCTGGGCAACAGGCTGCAGGGCACGATATTCGCGCGCGTGGGCAGCAACATGATATCGCTGTTCATCGTGTTCGGCGTATTGTACTGGGTGGGCATGGCGCGCCTGGTGCGCGGACAGATACTGTCCATAAAGACCAACGAATACGTGCTGGCCGCGCGCGCCCTCGGCGCGAAGCCCGGCCGCATCATCAGAAAGCACATACTGCCCAACTGCATGTCCGTCATATTCATATCCGTGGCGCTGCAGATCCCCTCTGCGATATTCACCGAGAGCTTCCTCTCGTTCATAGGACTGGGCGTGCAGGCGCCCATGCCGTCGCTTGGGTCGCTTGCGAACAACGCGCGCGGCGGCCTGCAGAGCTATCCCTACAAGATGGTCTTCCCGGCCATCATCATCTGCGTCATCGTGCTGGGCTTCAACCTGCTGGGCGACGGCCTGCGCGACGCTTTCGACCCCAAGCTGAGGAGGTAACAGGACATGGATACACCGCTTCTCCAGGTGAAAGACCTGTGCACGTCCTTCAACGTCGATTCGGGCGAGGTGCGCGCCGTCAACGGCATTTCCTTCACGCTTGACAGGGGCAAGGTGCTGGGCATCGTGGGCGAATCCGGCTCCGGCAAGTCCGTCACCGCCTATTCGATCATGCGCATACTGGTCGAGCCCGGCCGCATCACTAGCGGGCAGATACTCTTCAACGGCGAGGACATCGTAAAGTATTCCAAAAAGCAGATGCGGGACTTCCGCGGCAAGCGCGTCTCCATCATATTCCAGGACCCCATGACCAGCCTGAACCCGGTCTATACCATAGGCAACCAGCTGCGCGAGTGCATACTCCTGCACACGGACCGCAACCGCCAGCAGGCGAACGAGCGCGCGCTGGAGATGCTCCAGCTGGTAGGCGTGAACGAGCCGGAAAAGCGCCTGAAGCAGTACCCCCACGAGCTCTCCGGCGGCATGCGCCAGCGCGTGATGATCGCCATGGCGCTTGCGTGCGAGCCGGACATACTTATCGCCGACGAGCCGACCACGGCGCTGGACGTGACGATACAGGCGCAGATACTGGAGCTCATGCAGGACCTGCAGAAGAAGCTTGGCATGGCCATCATCATGATCACGCACGACCTGGGCGTGATCGCGGACATGTGCGACGAGATCGTGGTGATGTACGCCGGCCGCATATGCGAGCGCGGCACCGCGGACGAGATATTCTACAACCCGCGCCACGAGTACACGAAGGGCCTGCTGCGCTCCATACCCAAGCTGGACACGAACCACGCGCGGCTGATCCCCATCGCGGGCAGCCCCGTGGACCTGACCAACATGCCCAAGGGCTGCGCGTTCGCCTCGCGCTGCGACGAGTGCATGAAGATATGCTTGAGCGAGCTCCCTCAGGAGCTTCCGATAAACGACGACCACATGGCCTCCTGCTGGATGAACGTAAAGCAGGTCTATGAAGAGGAGGCGGCACGATGAGCGAATACCTTCTTGAAGTCAAAGACCTGAAGCAGTACTTCCCGATACGCTCCGGCTGGTTCGGCTCGATACCGCTGAAGGCGGTGGACGGCGTGAGCTTCAACATAAAGCCCGGCGAGACGCTGGGGCTGGTGGGCGAATCCGGCTGCGGCAAGACCACCGTGGGCCGCACGATACTGCACCTGTACAAGCCCACGGCGGGCGAGATCATCTACAACGGCACGCGGATCACGCCCCAAAACATCGAAGAACACCGCCGTGAGATGCAGATCGTGTTCCAGGACCCCTATTCCTCGCTGAACCCGCGCATGACCGTCGCGGACATCGTGGGCGAGCCGCTGGACATACACAGGCTGTATTCCTCGAAGCAGGAGCGCGCCGACAAGATCACGGAGCTTCTGAACCTGGTGGGGCTCAACTCCGACCACGCGCGCCGCTACGCGCACGAGTTCTCCGGCGGACAGCGCCAGCGCATAGGCATCGCGCGCGCATTGGCGGTGGACCCCAAGTTCATCGTCTGCGACGAGCCCGTAAGCGCGCTGGACGTGTCGATACAGGCGCAGGTCATCAACACGTTCGAGGATCTGCAGAAGAAGCTGGGCATCGCGTATCTGTTCATCGCGCATGACCTGCTGGTGGTACAGCACATATCGCAGCGCATCGCCGTGATGTACTTGGGGCGCATCGTTGAGATCGCGGACGCGGACGAGGTGATCGCGCGCCCGATACATCCCTACACGCAGTCGCTGATATCGGCCATACCGATACCCGACCCGAAGACGGCGCGCACGCGCAAGCGCATACCGCTGGAGGGCGACGTGCCCAGCCCGCTCAAGATGCCTTCGGGCTGCCCTTTCCGCCCCCGCTGCCGCTACGCCACGGAGCAGTGCGCGCAGCAGCGGCCGGAGCTGCGGGAAGTGTCGAAGGGGCACTTCATCGCGTGCTGGAACCCGCATGAGGAATGAGGAATGAAGAATGAGGAGTGAGGAGTGAGGAATTGGGAGTGAGGAGTTGTGTCAGCCGGATCGGCTTGGAGGTGTACTGATTTGAACGGCATTTGAGCGATGCTTCGGCAAATTGCACGCCTCTGTGCGACGCGCACGACTTTCTGTCACCACCTCACATACTGACTCTATGTCTGGTACATGCAGCGTCCCATAGGATACGTCTTGGGTCGTCAGTATTCCACATCCGATCTCTAACGGCCACGACCGTTTCAGATAATACACTATCATTTTTAGGAGGAACACACCATGAAGAAGCTGCTTGCAGCACTGCTGGCCATGATGATGATCCTGGCCTGCACCGTCGCCGCGATGGCGGACGAGGGCTCCGAGCCCGACTGGTCCGAGTATGACGCTCTGATCGCCGAGGTCAAGTCCGAGACCGACTTCGCCGCGCGCGAAGCCAAGATGCACCAGGCCGAGGATATCCTGATGGATACCGGCGCCATCGTGCCGAT
This sequence comes from Clostridiales bacterium, assembly GCA_015056395.1. Classification (GTDB taxonomy): domain Bacteria; phylum Bacillota; class Clostridia; order Christensenellales; family Aristaeellaceae; genus Faecivicinus. Next base: position 1,884 of record SVGK01000070.1, on the reverse strand, counting down.
CTACTACTACAACGACCTGTACATGCAGCGCAACACCGTGCAGGGCGTCTACTCGAATCTGTTCGGATTCAAGTTCTTCCAGTATGCCACCGTCGAAGGCTCCGACACTCTGAGCCTGAACCTGGCTTCTGAGCCCGACAAGCTGGATCCCGCGCTGAACAGCTCCGTGGACGGCGCCTGCCTGGCGATCGCGTCCTTCGGCGGCCTGTACACCTACAACGACGCGGGCGAGCTGGTCCCCGACTTCGCCTCCGGCTATGAGATGAGCGAAGACGGCCTGACCTACACCTTCACCATGCGCGAAGGCCTGAAGTGGTCCGACGGCGCCGACCTGACCGCCAAGGACTTCGAGTACAGCTGGAAGCGCGCGGCCGCGCCCGCGACCGGCGCCGACTACAGCTACATGTTCAACGGCATCAAGGGCTATCCGGATGATCTGGCCGTGACCGCCTCCGAGGACGGCACCACCCTGACCGTCGAGCTGGAAGCGCCCTGCGCCTACATGCTGGACCTGATGGCCTTCCCCGCCTTCTACGCCGTTCCCCAGCAGGCCGTCGAGGCCGCCGAGGGCTGGGAGGAGAATCCCGGCGCGTGGGCCCTGGAAGCCGGCTTCGTCACCTCCGGTCCCTTCACGCTGACCGAGTGGAAGCACAACGAGTCCATGACCTACACCAAGAACCCCAACTACTGGGATGCCGAGAACGTCAAGCTGGAGAGCCTGAAGTTCATGCTGTCCGCTGATGACACCGCCATCTTCGCCGCGTATCAGGCGGGCGACGTCGACTTCATCGACTCCGTCCCCACCGACGAGATCCAGAACCTGATGGGCAACGATGATTTCTACATCATCGACAACCTGGGCACCTACTACATCAACTTCAACATCAAGTCCGACCTGTTCGCCGGCAAGACCGTTGAGCAGGCGGCCGCGATGCGCAAGGCCTTCTCCAAGCTGATCGACCGCGACTACATCATCGAGACCGTCGGCCAGACCGGCCAGAAGCCGGCCAACGCCTTCATCCCCGAGGGCATGGCGGACGGCAACGGCGGCGTGTTCAAGGCCAATGACGACGCCTACACCTATCCGGACGAGGAGAACGTGGGCTACTACGGCTACGAAGTGGACGTCGAAGGCGCCATCGAGCTGCTGAAGGAAGCGGGCTTCGAGTTTGACGGCGAGATGCTCTCCGCCAACACCCCCATCTCCTTCGAGTACCTGACCAACGAGTCCTCCGGCCACATCGCCATCGCCGAGTGCATGCAGCAGGACCTGGCTGCCGTGGGCATCAACATGACCATCCGCACCTGCGACTGGAACGTGTTCCTGGATGACCGCAAGGCCGGCAACTACGACGTGGCCCGCAATGGCTGGCTCGCCGACTTCAACGACCCCATCAACATGCTCGAGATGTGGACCACCGATTCCGGCAACAACGATTGCCAGTTCGGCCGCTGATCGACCCAATGAACCGCCCCACCGGGTTCTGCCCGGCGGGGCGATTTTATGCTTGAATGGGTAAAGAATGCCTGATATAATGATTACGACCGCTGGCGGTCAATGGCGAGGAAACTTTCCGGCAGGACGACTTCATCGGATTAAAAAACAACGCTCGGTTCTAACCGTAGGGACGCCATGTATGGCGTCCGCGTCTCCCCGCAGCCCCAAGGGTTCCGGACGCCATACATGGCGTCCCTACGGTGTTTTCTGGCCTTTGTAACACTTGTACAGCATCGGCGGCGGCATGTCAAGCGCTGCCGCTGGTTTTTGGACAAAAAAGAAACCCGAAGACGCCTTGTCTTCGGGTTTTGGTCTGGGTGGAGAGATTTGAACTCTCGGCCTCTTGAACCCCATTCAAGCACGCTACCAAACTGCGCTACACCCAG
>SVGK01000069.1 GCA_015056395.1 Clostridiales bacterium | reverse complement strand
CGCGCTGGGCAACAACATCGGCGCGATAGGCGCGGGGGATGCCGCGAAGGCGGTGCGCGCGGCGCTCGACCGCATGATGGCGCTGGGCGGCGCGCACATAGGGGACAAGACGCTGCTGGACGCGCTGGCGCCCTTTGCCGATGCGCTTGCGGCCGAGGAGGCCCGCCCAGTCAGAGAGGCGTGGAACAAGGCGGGCGAGGCGGCCAGGGCGGCCGCAGAGGCGACGAAGGCGCTGCTCCCCAAGGTGGGACGCGCGCGCCCGCAGGCGGCCAGGAGCCTTGGAACGCCCGATGCCGGCGCGGTGTCGCTGGCCATGTGCATAAGCGCGGCGGGCGAGACGGAGGAATGACCGCCTGACGACGGGATCGGGGGCTGCCTCGGTATGAGACAGCCCCCGATCTGTGCATCCATGCGTCACAGCGCTTCGATCAGCTTTTCGAGCCACGCCTTCGTTTCGACGATGTCCCTGATCTGCTGCGCGCCCTCGATCTCGCGCTCTATGGTCAGGCTCCCGTCGTAGCCGTGCGCCCTGAGCAGCCTGAGCAGCTTTGGGAAATCGACCTTGCCTTCGCCGACCTTGACCTCGCGCCCGAGCTCGCGGCCGTTGGTCGGATAGAAGCCGTCCTTGGCGTGCACGCCGCGCACGTAGTCGCCGAACACGTCCATGGCATCCAGCGGGTTGGCCTTCCCATAGAGTATCAGGTTGGCGGGGTCCAGGTTGACGTACAGGTTCCCCGTGCCGATCGCCTCGAAGAGTCTGAGCAGCACCACGGGCGTCTCCTGTCCCGTCTCGAACAGCAGGTTTTGCCCGTTCTGCTTATAATCGAGCGCGATGCTCTTGACCGCGGCGACGACGCCCGGCCAGTTGGGGTCCGACATGTTCTCTGGTATGAAGCCCATGTGCGTCACGATGTCGCGTATGCCGAGCCTGCGCGCATAGGCGGCGCCGTCCAGCAGGTTTTTGACGCGCGCCGCGCGGTACGCCACGGGCACGATGCCGAGCGTCTCGGGCCCCTCGGTGAAGTTCCACATCTTAGGCCCTTCCCAGCCGCACCAGAACGCGGTGATCTCGATGCCGTATTTCTTCGTCAGGGCGAGGACCTGCTGCGCGTTTTCCTCCGTCCAGCAGGACGGATCCCAGCTGACCAGCTGGCAGTGATGAAAGCCCTGTTCTGCGGCGCGCGCAAAGCGCTCTGTCAGAAGCTCGCCGTTTGCGTGGCGGATTATGATGCCTACATTCATATCATTTTCACTCCGTTACTTAAAGAATCAAGCCCGACGGAGACCGTCGGGCTTTCCCGTCTGCACCATTATAGCGCAAACGAGACGATCATTCAAGTGCGATCATTCCGCGCCGGCCTTCTCGCGCGCGCCGCGGTAGATCTCCATGTAGCGGCCCAGGTTCAGACCGTCATAGCCGGCGACGTACTCATCCCAGTCGGTCTCCAGGCTCTTCTGGCCGGTGATGAAGTAGGCGCGCCACTCCTTGCGGTAGGTGTCCAGGTCGGCCTTCATGGCGGACATGTCGGTCGCCTCGTCCACGGTGTAGTAGCTGGAGAACGGGGTCCAGATGGTCTCAGGCAGATAGTTGCGCAGGCCTTCGACGGCGTCCAGGCAGACCGGCCAGGTCTCGCCGCCCTTGAAGAACTCGTTCGTGGCGACGGAGGGGTTGCGGCCGCCAGCCCACGGCACGTAGTTGGCCAGCACCTGCTCGAAGGTCAGACCGTCGGGGTTGTTCAGCACGAAGTCGGTCAGCTTCAGGCCGCCGGGCGCGGTCTCGTCCTTCTCATAGGTCACGCCCTCGATGCCCATGAAATAGCGGATGATGCCTTCCTCGGAATACCAGTAGTCCATCCAGCGCACGGCCGCCTTGATGGCGTCCTCGCCCTTCTCGGCGCACTTGTAGGTGATCAGGAACTGGCCGGTGGTGGAGGCGGGCAGGCTGTAGTTGTTGTAGCCCTTGTAGCCGGAGGGGCCTTCCAGCGGCTCGCGGAAGCCGTAGGAATACTGCTCATAGGGGCTGTTGGACACGGGGCTGTTGTTCACGAACAGGTAGGTGCCCGCGCGGCCGATCTGGGCCTTGGCGATGATCTGGGCGTAGTCCACGGTGAACACGTCCTGATCCATCAGGCCTTCCGTATACAGGGTGTTCATGAAGGTCAGGAATTCCTTGTAGCGGTCGGTGGCGTAGACGTACTGCAGCTCGCCCTCGTCGTCCACGATCACGTCGGCGTGGCTGGAGCCGCGGTTCTGCAGGCCGAAGCTGCCGCCCAGCGCGGATTCGAACGCGTCGTTGAACAGGTCGCCGGTGATGCCGATCTCATCGGCCTCGCCGTTGCCGTTATAGTCGCTGTCCTTGAAGGCGCGCAGGTACTCGATGAACTCGTCCGTGGTGGTGGGCACGTGGTCCCAGCCGAGCTTCTCGGTCACATCGGTGTTGTACCACAGCTTGGAGCCGATGCGGATGGCGTCGCCGGCCAGTATGTACGGCGCGGCGTAGATCTTGCCGTCGCCCTTGGTCACGGCGTCCTTCGCGGTGGGATACTCCTCGAACCACTTCATCAGGTTCGGGCAGTACTCGGCATAGTCGGAGATGGCCACGAACATGCCCTGGTCGGCGTACTTGGCCTGGTCGGTGTCGGTCACGTTCATCTTGAACAGTATGTCAGGCAGCTCGCCGGAGCCCAGCATCAGGCTCAGCTGTGTGTTCGCGTCGGAATCGGGATAGCACTGATACTCCATGATCACGTTGGACTCCTCGGCGAAGTCCTTCAGGATCTGCATCTCGGAGAAGTCGGGCTGTATGGGGGACTGGCGGACCGCACAGGTCAGCGTGATCGGCTCTGTCGAGATGGGCAGGCCTTCGGCATTGATCTCGGCCAGGGCGGTGAAGCTCAGGCAGAGCACCAAAGCCAGCAGCAAAGCAGACAGCTTTTTCATGGGGAAACCTCCTTGTAGTGTATATTTTTCCGCCGAAGGCGGAAAACTGCGGATCAATGAACAGTTAACGATTAACAGTTAACAGTTAATGGCCCTTCGGATCGTGTTTGAGTATGGCGGTCAGTAAACGCAGCAATTCCCTCAAGTCAGCATGGATGCTTACATACTCTTTGTCGTTCAAGATACCGCTTTCATGGAGGAGCTCAAGCCAGTATTCCGTCTCCGCTGCCTCCTTGAGAGCTATGTGAAGCTTCGCATAGAAGTCAGCCGTGCTCTGAGCGTAGATCGCTTCTGTGACGTTTGCGCCTATGCTCGTCCCGCAGCGCAACAGTTGTTTCCCGATCACATACTCGTGTTTTGACTTGGACAGGAACCTGTTCAACCTGACGATCCTGAGCGCAAATCGCTTGCTCTTTTCATGCAGTATATTATGTCCCATCAAACACCAACTCTAATTATCAGTCGTTGTCTGCATCTTCCTGCAGTAAGCTTTTGTCCAACAAAACACTGACTCAAATTGTTAACTGTTAATTGTTAATTGTTAATTGTTAACTGCATCAGCCTCATCCTTTTATCGCTCCGATCATCACGCCTTTTACGAAGAAGCGCTGCACGAAGGGGTAGATGATCAGCATCGGTACGGAGGAGACCACGATCACGGAGTACTTGATGGTCTCCGCGCGCATGGCCTGGCGCGCCACCTCGTCCGAGGCGGTGTCCATCAGCGACTGGTTGCTGTTGAGCGTGAGGACCTTGCGCAGATAGAGCTGCAGGGGCTGTATCGCCTCCTTGTTGATGTACAGAAGAGCGGAGAAGTAGCTGTTCCAATGACCCACGCCGTAGTACAGGCCCAGCACCGCGATGATGGGACCGGACAGAGGCAGTATGATGCGCACCAGCGTGCCGAACGGGCTGCAGCCGTCTATGTCCGCGGCCTCCTGCAGCTCATAGGGTATGCTGGTCATGAAGTACGTGCGCATGATGATCATGTTGTACACGGAGATCGCGCCGGGCAGTATCAGCGCCGCCCAGTTGTTCATCAGGTGCAGCGTCTTTGAGACCATCAGATAGGTTGGGATCAGGCCGCCGGAGAAGAACATCGTGAACGTCATGAGCTTCATCAGCACGCTGCGCCCCCACAGGTCCCTGCGGGACATGGGGTAGGCGCACAGTATCGTCATGACAAGGTTGGTCGCGGTGCCTATGGCCAGTATGCACAGGCTGTTGCGGTAGCCCGTCATGATGCTCGCGTTCTTGAATACCTGCACGTAGTTGTCCACCGTCACGTCCACCGGCCAGAGCACCATGCGACCCGCGGTCACGGCGATAGGGTCAGAGAACGAAGCGGACACGACATAGACCAGCGGATAGATGATGATCAGCGCGATCAGCCCCAGCAGTATCACGTTGACAGTCTCGAAGATCACGTCGCCGCGCGACTGGCGCGAGTGCTTTACACTGTTCGAAGCGTTCATGTAACGCACCTCCTCACCACAGGCTGGTCTCGCTCAGACGGCGGGAGCAGCTGTTGACCACCAGCAATAGCGCGCAGTTGACCACCGAGTTGAACAGGCCGATCGCCGTGGCCAGCTCATACCGCGCGGAGTCTATGCCTATGCGGTATGAGTACGTCGAGATCACATCCGAGGTCGACATGTTGAGGTCGTTCTGCATGAGGAAGACCTTCTCAAAGCCCACGTTCATGATGTGGCCGGAGTTCAGTATCAGCAATATGACCATCGTGGGCAGTATGCCCGGCAGATTGATGTGCCATATGCGCTGCATGCGCGTCGCGCCGTCCATCATGGCCGCCTCGTGCAGCTGCGGGTCTATGCCGGCCAGCGCGGCGATGTAGATGATGGAATCCCAGCCGACGTTCTGCCACACGCCGGAGCCCACGTAGATCGGGCGGAACAGGTTCGCGCGCTGCAGCCAGTTGTAGCCCTCGCCGCCCAGCTTCCTGATCACGATGTTGACGATGCCGTAGTCCGAATTGACGAACGCGCGTATCATGCCGACCAGCACCAGCGTGCTCAGGAAGTGCGGCGCGTAGGTGATGTTCTGCACGAACTTCTTGTACCTTGTCGACTGCACCTCGTTGATCATCAGCGCAAGTATGATGGGGAGCGGGAACCCGAACAGCAGCGATTCCAGCGACACCACGATCGTGTTCGTGAGCACGCGCTGGAAGTAGGGACTGTTGAAGAATTCCAGGAACCACTTGTACCACGGGTCGGCCCAAGGGCTTCCCACGATGCCCTTCAGCACCTGGTACTTCTTGAACGCGAGCACGATGCCGTACATGGGCCCGTAGCAGAACACCGCGAAGAACGCGATCACGGGCACCAGCATGAGGTACAGCTGCCAGTTTCGGTTGATGCGGTGCCTGACGATGAAATCGCGCACCCGGCCGGTACCGCGCGGGCGCGGCGTCGTATCTTTCTGCACGGCCATCCCTCCGTTTCGTTGAGTGTGTCCAAATGTACAATGTTAAGAATCGACACACATCATTATACACGCTGTGATGGGAAAAATCAATATAAAAATTAATAAATAAGTCCGTATCGCTAATTATCTGTTTGGATTCGAACGATATTGTTAACGGATGCGTGAGACATGACAAAAGGGGACCCGCTGTATCGCGGATCCCCTTTTCGGAAAAGCGTATAGTTTACCTGATCACGACGAACGACTGCGGGCCCATGGCGAGCTTGCCGTCCGCGATGCTGACCGCACCGATGGCATAGACGATCTCGCCGCTGACCTCGACGGGCGCTTCCATGCATTCGCCCGCGGGATTGATGGCGAGCGTCAGTGCGCCGCGCCTGTAGACGAAGGGCTTGCCCGCCTCGCGCGCGAGTATCTCAAGGCTGCCTTTGGCCTGCAGGTCTGCGCATTCGCCGCGCAGCCTGAGCAGCGCCTTCGTGACGTTGTACAGGGAATCGGGGTCCTTCTCCTGCGCCTCCACCGTCGGGGCGTCGTCGGACGGGTCGACCGGGAGATAGAGGTCTTCGGCCGCGCCTTCGGAGAAGCCCAGGTTCTTGCCGGAGGACCACTGCATGGGCGTGCGCGAGCCAGTGCGGTGATAGCCGCCCTCCTTGGTGGGCAGGTCGAGGTAGCGCATGCCGATCTCGTCGCCGTAGTACAGGTAAGGCACGCCGGGCAGCGTGAATATCAGCGCGTAGGCGAGCTTCATCTCGTCAGGCGTCAGGTTGTAGCGCGGGCGCAGCGTGTCGTGGTTGCAGGTCAGCATCGAGATATGGCCAATGTCCTTCGTGTCCTCGTACCAGTCGAGGTATTCGTCGAGGAACGGGTTGATGTCGTGCGTGGAATCCTTCCTGAAGTAGGAGTTATCGGTCGGATCGGCGCTGGGATCGTGCTGCGCGCGCAGATAGTCGCGCATCAGCGAATTGTAGCCGCCGTCCCTGAACGCCAGATAGAAGTCCATGTCGTAGCCGGCCCGCAGCGCAAGCTTCGGGTTCGACCATTCGGAGACCATCGCGGCTTCGGGATATTCGCTGTCCAGCATCTCGCGCACGTTGCGCCAGAACGCGCTGGTGCCGGTGCTCTTCTCGTCGTCGAACTTGACAAGCGACGCCGCCATGTCCACGCGGAAGCCGTCCGCGCCGCGGTCGAGCCAGAAGCGCATGATGTCCTTGATGGCCTCGCGCGTGGCGATGGCGTCGGGGCTGTCGATGGGCTGCTGCCAGTCCTCTGTGGGGTGCAGGAAGCCGTAGTTCAGCGCGGGCTGGCATTTGAAGAAGTTGAGTATGTACGCGCCGCTGCGTTCGCTCTCGCCGCTGATGAAGGGCAGGCCCTTAGCGGGCTGGAACACGAAGTTCGTCCAGATGAAGCGCCCGGAGTATTCGTTCTTTTCGGCCTTCTGGCTCATGCGGAACCACTCGTGTTCCTCGGAGGTGTGCCCGGGCACGAGGTCCAGCAGCACGTGCATGCCGCGCGCGTGGGCCTCCTTGAACAGGCGGATCAGGTCATCGTTCGTGCCGTAGCGTGGCGCGACCAGCTTGTAGTCGCGCACGTCGTAGCCGGCGTCTTTGAAGGGGGAGTCGAAGCAGGGGTTGATCCACAGCGCATTGCAGCCAAGCGCCTTGACATAATCCAGCTTTTCGATGATGCCGTTCAGGTCGCCTATGCCGTCGCCGTTCGTGTCATAGAAGGACTGGGGATAGATCTCGTAGAATACCGCGTCGTTCAGCCATGTCGCTGCCATTGGGTCGACCTCCTTCGGGATTCGCGTATGTCTGTGCCGTACCGATGACCTTTACGTGCCGTTTGCCGCAAGATCATCTGCCGTTATTATACACCATGTCGGTGAATGGGTCAATGATTTCGGAGATACCGTTGCAAGGATTTATGAAATGTGATATAATAGGGAAAATCCAATAGTCGCTTGGAGGTTTTGACATGGATCGTGATTTCACGCGCGAGGACATGGACGAGAACAGGGCGCTCGCGGGCCTTGGCTATATCGTGTTCTTCATACCGCTCATCACCTGCAAAGGATCGAAGCTCGGGCGCTACTGCGCCAACCAGGGGCTGATACTGCTGATACTGATCGTGCTGGTCCGCGTACTTTTCGGCGTGCTTGGCGGCATACCGTTCCTTGGCTGGCTGTTCAGACTAGCGGGTGGGCTTGCGGCGCTTGCGCTGTTCGTCGTGGGCATACTCTGCTACGTGCAGCTTATGACCAATGACAAGGTGGTGGAGCTTCCGTATGTGGGCGGCTTCAGACTGCTGCCCTGAGACCGAAACGCGATGAGAGCCGCCGCATGGTCACGTGCAGCGGCTTTATGATGGCCATTCGAGGGAGAAGAGCATGGTGATATTGGGGATCGACCCGGGACTTGCGACGCTTGGGTACGGCGTGATCGAATCGACGGGCAGCAAAAACAGGCTGATACAGTACGGCACGCTCAACACACCCAAGGGCGTCGCGATACCCTTCAGACTGCAGGCGATACTGCGCGGCATGAACCAGCTGCTGGACATCTATCAGCCCGAGGAGGTCGCGTTCGAGGAACTGTTTTTTTCGAAGAACATCACCACGGGCATCAACGTGTCCATGGCGCGCGGCGTGGCGCTGGTGGCGGTGGCGGAGCGCACGAACAATCTGTTCGAATACACGCCCATGCAGATCAAGCAGGCGGTGACGGGCTACGGCAAGGCGGACAAGCACCAGGTGCAATCCATGGTCAAGATGCTGTTGGGCATGGACGAGATCGCCCGCCCGGACGACGCGGCGGACGCGCTGGCCGTTGCGCTGACGCACGCGAGCTGCCGAAAGACGGGACAGATGTTCAGGATACAGTGACGGGGGACAGAGCATGATCGCACATATAGAAGGCGTCGTTGCGGAGAAGACGCACGAGAGCATCGTACTGGACGTACAGGGCATGGGGTTCATGGTCAGCGTATCGGGCGCGACGCTGTCAGAGGCGCCGGCGGTGGGCGAGCGCATGAAGCTCTACACCGTGCTGAACGTGCGGGAGGACGCCATGGAGCTCTACGGCTTCTACAGCCGTGAGGAGCGTCGCATGTACGAGCGCCTGCGCGCCGTGACAGGCGTGGGGTCGCGCACGGCGCTGACGATACTTTCGTCGATGAGCGTGCAGGACCTGTCCCTGGCGCTTGTCACGGGCGACGCCACGGCTCTCACGCGCGTGCCCGGCATAGGCAAGAAGACGGCGCAGCGCCTGGTGCTGGAGCTCAGGGACAAGATCGACGACACGGAGCTGACGGGCGGCGGCGCGCCCGCCGCCCACGTGGACCCGCGCGCGGGCGGCATAGAGGCTGAGGCCGTCGCGGCGCTCACGAGCCTCGGGTTCAGCGGCCAGGAGGCCGCGCGCGCCGTCTCGTCGGCGCTGGGCCAGACGGACGACCTGCAGGAGCTGATCAGGCTCGCGCTGAAGGGAAGGAAGTAGGAGTGAGGAGTTAGGAGTTGGAGTGCGGCGGCGGCTGACAGTTAACGGTTAACAATTAACAGTTAACGATTGATGGCTGTTGCGGGGTATAGGCGGTGTGTTCATACTGTCACTCCGTAGGGACGCGGCATGCCGCGTTTGCGGCCTATGGCATGCTCTATCATATCATTTGATCATCCAGACTTCCTGATGGGGCGTCCGTCCGCGACGACGCTGATGCTATCTTCCTATTATCTGACGAAAATACATTTCGGTCTGCCGTAGGGAAGCCATTCATGGCGTCCGCCCGGTCGACGCTGATTCCGTCAGCACATCATTCGACGTAAAACGCCTCAGCCCGCCGTGGGGACACCCTATGGGGCGTCCGCGTTCCCCGCGATATCGGGAACGTGGCGGCCTGGAGGCCGCCGCTACGGTACTGATTGGAAGGACATGACGCCTATCTGACCGACGCTGAGGCCGTCAACGTATCATTCGGCGTAAACACCCCAGTCCGTCGTAGGGGCGCCCTCCGTCTTTTTCACACATATCCTCACCGACCCGCCCGACACATCGACCATGGAAAGGAAGGCTTATCATGAACGAGATACTCAATGCCATCAAGTCCCGCCGCAGCATACGCACGTTCAAGCCCGACATGCCGTTCAGGGAGGACATACAGAAGGTCATCGAGTCCGGACTCTACGCCCCGTCCGGGCGCGGCGGGCAGGCGGCCATCATCGTGGCCGTGACGGACAAGGCGATGCGCGACAGGATCGCGGAGGACAACCGACAGATCGGCGGCTGGCAGGAGGGCTTCGATCCCTTCTACGGCGCCCCCGTGATACTCATCGTGCTGCGCGACAAGAACTGGCCCACGAGCATATACGACGGCAGTCTCGTGCTGGGCAACATGATGCTGGCCGCGCATGCGTTGGGCCTGGGCGGCATCTGGATACACCGCGCCAAGGAGGAATTCGAGCGCGACGACTACAAGGCGCTGCTCAAGGACCTGGGCGTGGAGGGCGACTACGAAGGCGTGGGACACTGCGCGCTGGGCTTCATAGACGGCGAACCACCCAAGGCGGCCGACCGCAAGCCGGGCCGCGTGTATTGGATCGATTAAGAGGCATCCCATGACACTGGCAAAAGCGATCGAACCGAAAAACAGCCTGCCGGAAGCGCGCAGGCTGTTTGACAATGACGCATTGAAGGCCATGATCGTGCCGCTGCTGATCGAACAGCTGCTGCAGATGGTCGTGGGCATCGCGGATACGATGATGGTCTCCTATGCGGGCGAGGCCACCATGTCCGGCGTGTCGCTGGACACGATGGTCTATACGATATTCATCTATATATTCACAGCCATCGCCGCGGGCGGCGCGGTGGTGGTCAGCCAGTACCTGGGCCGGCGCGACCGCGCACAGGCGGAGAATGCCGTGGGCCAGGTGTTCCGGCTGAGCCTGATCGTGTCATTCAGCTGCATGGCGCTCATGCTGCTGCTGGGCAACACCATACTGCGCCTGCTCTACGGCGCGGTGGAACCGGAGGTCATGCGCGCGTGCCGCACCTATCTGCTCATCGTGACGCTCTCGTTCCCGGCGAACGCCGTATACAACGCGGGCGCGGCGCTGTTTCGCAGCATGGGCCGCACGCGCACGACCATGATCGTGTCCATCGCCATGAACCTCGTGAACGTCGGCGGCAACGCGATCGGCATATTCGCGCTGCATGCGGGCGCGGCCGGCGTGGCCTGGCCCACGACGATCTCATGGTACTTCGCCGCCGTCGTGATGACGGCGCTGTGCCTGCGCACGAACGATATGGTCTGGCTGCGTCCGAACGCGATCGTCAAGCACGACGGCGCCATGATGCATCGCATACTGAAGATCGCCGTGCCCAACAGCGTCGAGAACGGCCTGTTCCAGCTTTCGAAGGTCGCGCTGGGGTCGCTGCTTTCGACGTTCGGCACCGCGCACATCGCCGCCAACGGCCTAGGGCAG
>SVGK01000068.1 GCA_015056395.1 Clostridiales bacterium | reverse complement strand
CCCGCGCGCAGGAGAGCGAGGTCGCGGAGCTTCGGTTCTTTGCGCGCGACGCGCTGCCGCCGGACGACGAGATCTCCCCGCCGAACAGGCCGGGGCTCAGAAGGTGGAAAGAGAGGACTTGGTAGGGACGGTCCATGGGGCGTCCGCGGCCTGTCATCGCACACGCCCGGCTCTCGGTCTGACATACATACCACCCGTAGCGGCGGCTATCAGCCGCCATTTCCTCCGGATGACGTACACCTCCGGCCTGACAAAAAAAGCGATCCCCTGAAAAAACAGGAATAAGGAGCCTCCCATGACGAGATCCCCCGCCCCGTCCGGATCCCCCTTCCCCTGGCGCGCCTTCCTGCGCGCCGTGGCCGTGATCGCCGTGCCCGTGGCGCTGCAGAACCTGCTGACCACGACGGGCAGCATGGTCGACACGATGATGATCGCCCCGCTGGGCGAGATGACCGTCGCGTCCGTAGGGCTGTGCGCACAGTTTTCCTCGCTGATGTTCTCGTGCTACTGGGGCTTCGTGGGCGGCGGCATGCTGTTCTTCGCGCAGTACTGGGGCGCGCAGGACGACGACGGCATAGACCGCTCCTACGGGCTCACGCTCGCGTGCATGCTGAGCGTGGGGCTGCTGTTCGGCATACTGGCCGTGTTCTTCCCGCATGTCATCATGCGCCTGTACACGGACAAACCCGACATACAGGCGCTGGGCGTCGAGTATCTGCGGATCGTGGGCTTTGCGTATCCCATACAGGTATTTTCGATGGCGATGAGCGCGCTGCTTCGCTCCACGGAGCGCATGCGCATACCCCTCTATGCGTCCATAGCCTCCGTGCTGACCAACATGGGGCTCAACTGGTGCCTGATACAGGGCCACATGGGCTTTCCCGCGCTGGGCATACGGGGCGCGGCATTGGCCACGGCCGTCGTCGCGCTGGTCAACGCGGCCGTGATACTGGCGCTCAGCCGCGCGCAGGGCTATCCCTATCTGTTCCACTTCTCAAGGCACTTCCGCATCAGCGCGGCCTTCCTGAAGGAATACTTCGGGAAGTGCTTCCCGATACTGATGAACGAGATACTGATCGGCGTGGGCAACATGGTCATCAACGTGGTGCTTGGGCATCAGCCGGCGCATGTGATCGCGGCGGTGGCGGTGTTCCGCACGCTGGAGGGCTTCGTCATAGGCTTCTTCGCGGGCTTCTCCAACGCGGCCAGCGTGCTGGTGGGCAAGAGCGTGGGCGCGGGCGAGCTGGAGACGGCATACCAGCGCGCCAGAAGACTTGTGCCGCTGTGCGCGGGCTGCATATTCTGCGTTTGCCTTGCGCTGTTGTGCGTGCGCGGGCCGCTGCTGCACGGCATGGGTCTGGGCGGCGCCTCGTTCGACACGTGCTGCCAGGCGCTGCTGATCTATTCCATCGCCGCCGTGGTGCGCATGTGCAACTGGACGCGCAATGACACGTTCCGCTCCGCCGGCGACGCGACGTTCGGCACGGTGCTCGAGATCGTGTTCATGTACCTGATGGTGCTGCCCGCCGTGACGCTCACGGGCCTCAGGCTGGGCGCGCCGTTTGCCGTGATATTCGCCTGCTGCTATTCCGACGAGATCATACGCTTCATATTGATGGCTGCGCACATGTGCTCAGGCAGATGGATCAAGCCCGTCACGGACGAGGGACGCGCCGCGCTGCCCACGTTCCGCAAAACGCACGGAATCGCGGATGTCATGTAAATATACGGTACAAATCAATCAAACGGCTTGACAAATGTTGCGGTAACAGGTAAGATATATTGATAAGTCGAACACGTCCGCACGGTGCGGGCGCGGAACGGAAAGAAGGAGGACATGGAGATGGAGAATACCCGCGAGGCGTACGTCTCTCCCGAGCTTGAGATGATCGAGATCGGCAAGGAAGACGTGATACTGACCAGCGGCTGCATAATCGTGAGTTCATCGGTCTCATGGGAAGACGGAAGCGGGAACCGGTACACCACCCAGGGGACCGGCTTCTGATCCCGGCACGAACACAAACGACGAGGGTCGTCTCGAATGTGAGGCGGCCCTCGTCGTTCTGGTACGGACGGTGTCCCCGATCAGTCGTTGATCAGGCAGACGTTGGCATAGTGCGTCAGATAGGTCTTGCCCTCGATCGTGACCTGCACGACGTCGGAATCGGCGTAGTCCAGCCACGAATTGAGCTTGCCCTCGACCACCTCTCCGTTCGGCATGAGCAGCACCGCGCGGTCGAAGCGGTTGCTGGCGTCGATCAGCTGCCTGTTGCCGTGGTTCAGCTCCCACCAGATCATGAAAGCGCCTATGATGACCGCCACGACGATCACGACGGCGATGATGGCCTTTGTCTTTGTCTTCATGCTTTTTCCCTCTCTTTCAATCGAATCGTGCTACCCAGTCCGCGGCCCGCGCGTCGAAGCACATGGCGATCTGTTCCGCCGTGCACTTCTCCTCCGCGAGCGGCGGAAGGGCCTTCAGCGTGAACCAGTCCGCCTGCTCCGTCTCGTCGTTTTCCGCGAACGCGCCGCCCAGCGCGCGGCAAAGGAAGAATATCTTGACGATGCCGAATGCATAGGACGGCTTGTTGTGCCTGTCCCTGTCCTGCACCGCGACCAGCTTTTCGACCGCGACGTCCAGGCCGGCCTCCTCCTTTACTTCTTTCGCGGTGTTGTCCGCGGGCGACATGTCATATTCGCACCACCCGCCGGGCAGGCTCCAGCGGCCGCTCTTCTCCTGGACCAGCAGTATGCGGCCGTCCCTGAATACCGCGCCGCGCGTGTCGACCTTGGGCGTCTGGTAGCCGCTGTCGGCGCAGAACAGCTCCGTCACGCGCTGCATGGAGAGGCCGGTCTTTAGCGCCATCATTTCCGCGGCGATCTCGCGTATGCGCCGGTAGCGCGCCAGGTCGAACACGTCCTTTCCGTATGTAAGGCCCGCCTGCGCAAGGCTCTGCAGCTCCTTTGCCCATTCGACGACGCGATCCATCAGAGCGCCTCATAGCTCACGAAGGCGAATCGCCGGCTGTCCGCAGCCCAGCTGTTCACGTTCATGCTGCCCTGCCCGCCGAACAACGTGGCGATCCTGTGCCTGTTTGAGCCGTCCGCATCCATGAGCCACAGCTCGACCTCCATGTTCGGCAGGTGCTCCTCCGGCTCGAGATCGCCCTGCCTGTACGAGATGTACACCACGCGCCTGCCGTCGGGCGACACGTGCGGGAACCAGTTGTTGCGATCGTTGTCCGTGACCTCGACCTGGTTCGCGCCGTCCGCATCCATGTGCCACGCCTGCATGAGGCCGCCCCTGGTCGAGTTGAACCATATCGTGCCGTCCGGCGCGAACTCCGCGCCGTCGTTGAAGCCGCCCTCCGTCAGGCGCGTCTCCTCGCCGCCGTCGGCCGGTATCGTGTACACGTCCACGCAGCGCTTCCCGTCGATCTCGCGGAACGCGCAGTAGCTGAGCGTGCGTCCGTCCGGCGACCAGCCGTGCAGGAAGCTGGGACTGTTCGGCGTGACCAGCCGCGGCGCGCCGCCGTCGACCGGCGCGATGTACACGCGCGACGTGAAGCCCGCGTCGAATGTCATGTGGCTCACGGCCACCTGTGTCCCGTCGGGCGAGAGCACGTGGTCGTTGTTGATGGCGTCGCATGGGCCCAGGTCGATCACGCGGTCCTCGCCGGACGCCATGTCATAGCGGTGCAGCCGTCCGTCCGCGTTGTACATGAGCGCCTCCTCGCCCTGCACCCAGTTGGGCGCCTCGATCACGCCGTCGAAACGCCTGAGCACGGTGATGCGGCCCGTGTCCGCGTCCATCACGTTGAGATAGCTCGCCGTGGCCGGACGCGCGCTCGCCATGCGGGCAAGGAACCGAAGCCCCGCGGCGAGGTCCGCGGCGTGCGGACGGGGAAAGGCGTCCTGGTCGACGATCTGCGGCAGCCCGTGCGCGCGCGCGAAGTGCGCGCACGCGGCGGAGTCCACAAGCCCCTCGCCTATGGGCGACTGCGCCGCGGGATCGCCCTTCGCGGGGAAGTCCTTGTAGTGCACGGAGAGCACGCGGTGCGCGTTGCGCTTCAGAAGCGCGGCGGGATCCTCGCCGCCGTACCAGACCCAGCCCACGTCCACCTGCATGAAGACTTTGCCCAGGCACAGGTCGACCAGCCACTCGTATGCGGTGGTCCCGGCGATGCGCGCGGCTATGTCCTGATGCTCGTTGTGTATGAGCAGCTTCCCGCCGAACGCGGCCAGCGCGTCCGCGGCGCGCATATCGTTGAGCGCCGCCTCGTGTATGCGCTCGTCCGTGAGCTCCGCCGGGCTCTTGATGATGAAGTGGCTGATGCCCGTTGCGTCGTGCACGCGCCGCCAGACGTCCGCGTGGGCGGGTATGTCGTCGTCGAACACATGACACGAGAGCATTTGAAGCCCCATCGCGCGTATGTCGTCCGCGTGCGCCACGAGCCAGTCCGCGGTCCATACGGGGCGCTCCAGTCCGGGTATAGGCGCTATGGAGACGCAGGGCTCTATGAATGAAAAGCCGAGCGATCCAAGGGAACGAAGCTCTTCCATCACGTCGCCCGAAGTGCTGTAGAGGTATCCGAACAGCTGTAAGCCGAATCGCATGGCATACACGCTCCTTTGTCTGTGGATGAGGATATGATACCACAGAAACGGGCGCGCGACAAGTGGCGATTTGCAGCGGTTGCAGCGGCGCGGGATTTATGCTATACTGTTTATAAGGAGGTGGGAGAAGTGTGCGATCGAAATGAAGCGTTAAAGATCCTTACGGAGATCTACAAAGAATGCTCGAACATCGTCCCGGTCACTGATGCATATCTCTATGGATCATATGCGCGCGGGGAACAGACGGATGGATCTGACGTCGATATCATGCTGTTGTCTTCCTTATCCGAAGAAGAGCTGCATGACAAAAGAAAGCAATTCGTTCATATCTCAAGCGAACTTTCGCTCGCGCACGATGTCACCGTTTCTCTGTCCGTGCGTTCTAAAGAGAGATTCATGCCAGAACTTCTGCCATTTCACGCAAATGTCCTGAGGGACGGCATCAGGTATAAAAAGGGCGTATATGAATAAAGAAGAACGTGTCTATATGCATCCTGCGCATGGATAAGGCCAGACAGATGCTTTCATCCGCGAAAATCATGTTTTCTTACGGAGATCAACGCCACAGCATGTAATCGATGCTATTACGCAGTATTTCATGCGATGAGGGCTGTATTAGCGTTGGATGATATCGAAGAGCACCGTCACAGCCATCTGATCTCCGAGTTCCGCAGAAATTACCTGAAGACAAACATACTCGATCGTTCATTATCAGAGATCATCGGCAGTTCGTTCCAGGTACGTAATGAGAGCGATCATGATGATATGTGGTCGATCTCCGCAGAGGACGTCGCAGAACAGATCGATAATGCCCAAATCTTCCTTTCATCGATCGAAGGATATATCCGTACACGTGGAGTCGAGCTTTACAATAAGATTTGTTCTAAATCCTTAAAAGCTGTGAGTTCCATTTTTGCCTCACCCCCTCAAAGGATAAGTGTTATCAAAATGCCGTATCTATACTAATTTCTGCCGAGGGTCTATAAAAAATTGCCGAGGGTCTACAAAAAGAAAGGCGGCTATTTTGCCGCCTTAGTTCTATAATATCTTATTTCCTTAGCCAAATGTTGCTTTTACCTGATTTAAAGCATCAATAAGGCTATCTATCGTATCAATACCATAAAACTTTGTTGCTTTACTGCTTACTTTTACAAATAACTGTGTCCCTGTATCCGATTTATAGGCTCCAATTTGTATTCCGCCATTAGTAGTATAGATAATCTCTGTATAATCTACAGTTTCATTTATATGACTTTTAATATATTCAAGTGTAGAAATGGCTCCGTCTATCTCGTCTGCGTCCATAACACCGACAGTCTCACCATTATCATATTGACTATTGTAATATCCGCAAGTGATACGCAAAGCATATACTTTTGTGCCTGTCTCTACATCTGTTAAAGACGCAGATTGAAATTGGAGAGTATCACTAAATCCGCCTAAATCTTTGTCGCCAAAGTAATCATCTTTCTCAAAGAAACAGCAATCTACAAACTCTTTGATTATTAAACCGCCCTTCTTTAGCAAAACCTTCTCAAACTTAGTTCCTGCTTCGGCTTCTTCAACTCCTTCTACTTCTTCAACCACCTCTGCCACAACAGGCAAGGAAGAGAACACCAACATCAGCACCAACAGCAGAGAAAACAGTTTCTTCATCGGAATAACCCCCTTCTTATAATGTTAATTTATGATACCACATTTAACATAGTATTTCAAGCCTTTTTCCTGTTTTTTGTAGTCTTTTCCCTCTCATTTGCCCTCATTTGCCTGTTGATAGCCTCTTTCACGGTCATTATACAAGTATCAAGATACTTGTGTATCTCATCATCCCAAAACCTTAAGACGGTCCAACCAATTTCCTTAAGCTGTTGATTTACTTCTTTATCTCTCTCTCTATTTCGGCTTATCTTTGCTTTCCAGAAATCCGCATTTGTGGCAACGGGCTTTTTAGTCTCAAAGTCTTTTCCGTGCCAGAATGAAGCATCACAAAAAACGGCAATTTTCCACCTTGTTATAGCTATATCAGGTTTTCCAGGCAGTTTATTGTAGTTCTTTCTATACCTTACTCCATTACTCCAAAGGGCTTTCCGCAACTTCAATTCTATATCAGTAGCCGTCTGTTCGACGCCCGGAAGATCATACCGTCAATGACCGCGGCGGCGCCCCACCCCGGAGCGCCGCCGCATCATGTCTTCAATTCCCCTTCACCCTGTCGATCAGCTCTTCCACGCGCCGCCTGAACTGCGCGTCGCCCTTCATCTGGCCCGCGACCTTTTCGCAGCTGTGCATGATGGTGGTGTGGTCGCGGTTGCCGAACTCGCGGCCTATGGCCACGGTGCTCAGCTCCGTGAGCTCGCGGCAGATGTATATGGAGATCTGCCGCGGCACCACGACCTCCTGGTTGCGCTTCTTGCCGAGTATGTCCTCCGGGCGCACGTCGTACTGCTGCGCCACGGTCTGGATGATGGCGGACGGCGTGACCACGCGCGTGTCCTGCGTCTGCACCAGCTCCCTGAGCGCCTCCTCGGTCAGCTCCAGTGTGATGGGATAGCCCAGCAGCCGGCTCTTGGCGGACACGCGGGTCAGCGCGCCCTCCAGCTCGCGTATGCTCCTGTCGAAGTGCGCGGCGATGAACTGCGCCGCGTCCGAGGGCAGGTCGATGTAGTCCTCCTCCGCCTTGTGGCGTATGATCGCCACGCGCGTCTCGAAGTCCGGCTTGCCTATGTCCACGATCAGCCCCGAGCCGAAGCGCGAGCGCAGCCGCTCCTCCAGCGTGGGCAGCTCGTGCGGCGGCCGGTCGGAAGATATCACGATTTGCTTGCCGGACAGGTACAGGTCGTTGAACGTGTGGAAGAACTCCTCCTGGCTGACCGTCGTGCGCGCGAGGAACTGTATGTCGTCCACCATCAAAACGTCCACGGAGCGCATCTTGTTGCGCATCTCGTCGCCGCGCTTGTTGCGTATCTTTTCGATCAGCTCGTTCGTGAAGTGCTCGGAGGTGGTCAGCAGCACGCGCGCCATGGGGTCCTGCCTGAGTATGTAGTTGCCTATGGCGTTCATCAGATGCGTCTTGCCAAGGCCCACGTCGCCGTATATGAACAGCGGGTTGTAGGCGTCGGAGGGCTGCTCCGCGACCGCCAGCGAGGCCGCATAGGCCAGGTTGTTCGAGGGCCCCACGATGAAGTTCTCGAACGTATACCGCTCGATCAGCATCGTGCTCTTGAGCGCGTTCGCCTGTTCCTCCAGCTGCCGCTGGTCCAGAAGGCGCAGCGTGTGGCCGCGGCCGAAGTCCGCCTGCAGCATGGCGCTCAGACGCGGCATCATGTGCCGCGCGATCTCGATGGGCGTGCGCGGATCGTCGCAGACGACCAGTATCTCGCTGTCGGTCACCGCGTAGAGCTTGAGCGGCTTTATCCACATGTCAAACGCCGGCGCCGTGAGCGTCGCGCGGAAGTTCTCCACGGCGCGGTCCCACATGGCGCGCTGTTCCGGTGTGTAGTTCATGGTCCCTCGTCTCCCTGCCTGCATCGATGAAAAAGCCCCCGCGCGCCTGTGGAAAAATGCGACAGGGGGCTGTGGATAACTTCTGTATTGTAGCACAACACGGGGGACAAATGCAAGGGACGCGCAATTTTGTCACAGGATATTTGATCGAAGATCGGAATTCACGGCGCGTACGTCACGGGGATATCCTTTTCCAGGCAGAACGACTCCGCATAGGAGCCCTGCGGCGTCACGACGGTCAGCATAGGACACGCGCCCAGCGCGCTCGACGCGATCTTCTCGACGCTTTCGGGTATGACCAGCCGCTCGAGAGAAGCGCAGCCGTAGAACGTCTCCGCGCCCAGCTCCGCGACGCCCTCGGGTATCGCGCACGACTCGAGCGCTGCGCAGTACAGGAACGCATAGCTCCCGATCTCGCGCACGGTGTCGGGAAGCGTCACGCTGCGAAGCGCCGCGCTTCCGGAGAACGCATTCGGGCTTATGGAGACGATGCCTTCGGGGATCTCATAGGACGCGCCCGTCTCCCTGTCCCTGTAGAACAACAGCCGCCCGTTCACGCAGTCGATCAGCGCGCCGCCTTCATACGAAAGCACGGCGTGCGCGTCCGACACGGTGATGCCTTCGAGCGCGGACTGCGCGAACGCCGCCGGGGCGACCTCGGTCACGCTGTCGGGTATGTCGATCCGCGTGAGCCCGCTCTGCCTGAACGCCAGGTCGTCTATGGCCGTCACGCCCTCGGGTATCGTCAGCGCCGTGAGCGCGCTGCACCGGTCGAACATGTGGTTGGTCACCGCATTCAGTCCATCCGGCAGCGCTATGTGTTCGAGCCTCTCGCAGTCGGCGAACGCGGCGGGGCCTATCGAGGTCACGCCGTCGGGTATGTCGATCTCCACAAGGCTGTCGCAGGCGGTGAACGCGCTGCGGCCGATCGACTTGAGGCCCTGCGGCAGCTCGAAGCGCGCCATGCGCTCGCAGCCGTAGAACGCGCTGTTGCCGATCGACGTGCAGCCCTCGGGCAGAACCACGCGCGTGAGGGACGCGCAGTTCATGAACAGCTTGTCCGCCACGCCGGCGAGCCCCTCGGGCAGCACGACCTCCTCGAGCAGCTCGCATTCCGTGAACGCGCCCTCGCCCAGGTCCTCAAGGCCGGGAGGCAGCGCGATGGCCTCGAGCGACACGCAGCCCTGGAAGGCCTTCTCGCCGATCGAGGTCACGCTGTCGGGTATTGGTATGTCCCGAAGCTTCGTACACTGCAGGAACGCGCCGCCGCCTATGCAGCGACAGCCGTCCGGTATGCTGAACGTGTCGCCCTCGCGCGTAGGCAGGCAGCAGACCAGCTTGCGCTCTCCGCGGTGGTACAGCGCGCCGTCCAGCATGAACAGCGTATCGTCGCCCTCGGGCAGCGTGAAGCCCTCCAGCGATGCGCAGCCGGCGAACGGGTTCGCGCCGAACGTCTCGACGTTCTGCGGGAACGTGAAGTGTGTGATGCCCGTCCTGTAGAAGGCGAAGTCGCCTATCGCGACCACGCTCTCGGGCAGGTCAAGATCGGTGATGCCCGTGCACAGCCAGAACGCGCCGCTGCCGATCCGGGCAAGGCCGTCCGGCAGGCGCACATCCTTAAGCGCGTTCGCGCCGAAAAAGGCGCGCTCGCCCAGCGACACGGTGCCGTCCGGCACGACATAGCTGTCCCCCGCCTTGCCGCGCGGGTAGCAGAGCAGCGTCGCGCCGTCGGCGGAGAACAGCACGCCGTCCACGCTTATAAACGCTTCATGCCCTTCCGCGACGCGTACCCTCTCCAGATACGGCGCCTGGCTGAAGGGGTTGCCCTCTATGGTCGTCACGCACGCGGGCAATGTGACCGACACGAGCGTGTTCGCGGGCATGATGCAGTCCGCGCCCAGCGCCGTCACGTCGTAGCCGTCCAGCGTCTCGGGTATGCGCAGCATCTCGGCGCGGCCCGTCCACGTCACGATCTGCGCGGTGCCGTCCTCCAGCAGGAAGTATGTGTAGTAGCCGCTGGTGAACGTCCCTGGCTCCTCGGCGACCTCCTCGGCCAGGGCGCAGGCGCACGCGGCCGTGAGCAGGCAGAGCAGTATGATCAGCTTTTTCATGTGTGCGGGCACGCTCCCTCCGGTCGATGATATCGAAGAAGGGCGGCACGGTCTCGTAGGGCCGTGCCGCCCCGTGACGGTACGCGTCATTCCGTGACCGCCCAGACGCGCGCGGGCAGGCCCGTGGCTCCCTCGATGCGGGGCCACGCCGCGAACAGCAGCGCGCCGGCAGGCGCGACCTTGTCCAGGTTGCACAGCACCTCGATCTGCAGCTTGCCCTTTGAAAGCACATACCGCTCGCAGGCGAGGTCGCCGGCCTTCGCCGCCTCGGCGGAGGCGTCGGTGTCCAGCGCCTCGTGGCCGTTGGCTGCGGCGCTGCGCGTCTCGTAGATGTACCTGAGGGCATCCAGAGACCAGCCGGGGAAGTTCTCGCTGCCGTCCTCGGCCGTGCCGGACAGCGCGTCCATGTCGGGCCACCTCTTCGACCAGTCCGTGCGCAGCGCGACGAACGCGCCGTCGGGTATGTCGCCGTACTTCGCCTCGTAGTCCCTGATGTCCTGCGCCGTCACGGCGTAATGGGGATCAGCGGCCACCTTGTCCGTGATGTCGATCACGCACAGCGGGAAGGCCATGTTTTCCGTGCCGTAGGCCTCGGAAAGCGGCGCGTCCTTGACGAAGTGCCCGGGAAAGTCGACGTGCGTGCCGAACTGTCCGGGGAACTTGAAGGTCTGGATCAGGCATTCGAGCATGG
>SVGK01000067.1 GCA_015056395.1 Clostridiales bacterium | reverse complement strand
GGAGATACTGGAACAGCGCACGCCGCGCTTCCACTGCGACTGCTCCCGCGAAAAGCTCGAGCGTGTACTGATAAGCCTCGGGAGGGACGAGCTCAACGACATGATACGCGAGCAGCACGGCGCGGAGGTGGATTGCCACTTCTGCCTGAAGCGCTACAGATTCACGGAGGACGACCTGAAGCTGCTGCTGGCCGCCGCCACGCACGGGGAGGAGCACTGATTTGGCCGCGAAATTCAGCACGATCGAGCGCACCCCCGAGTACATTTACCACAAGGCGCTCGTGAACCGCGCGGAGAACCGTCCGCTGGACGCGCTGGAGCTGCTGCGCAGCGCGGTGGAGCGCGCGCCGGAGAAGCCCGAATACCGCGCGGAGCTTGCGAGCCTCTATGCGGATCTGGGCAGCATGCGGCAGAGCGACGAGCTGGTGCTGGAGGCGCTTTCAAAGGGCGAGAACAGGCAGCAGTTCCTCTATCAGCTGGCGCTCAACCGCATGGCGGAGCGCGACCTGCCGCGCGCGCTGCATTCGCTGGAGCTGTTCAGGCAGCGCGATCCCGAAAACGACGAGGCGTCGATGCTCTCCGAGCAGATACGCTGGCACATATGGATGGAGAACACCTGGCAGCGCGGCACGCGCCGCGCGGGCGACATGATGGACCGCGCGTGCACCGCGCTCAGGGACGGCGACGCGGCGCGCGCGAGCGCGCTGGCCAGGGAGGTCAAGCGCCGCATACCGGAGTGGAAGCACGCGGACGCCGTGCACGCCGCCGCGCAGATGAGCCTTGGAAAGGACGACAGGGCGTTCGAGCTGGCCATGGATGCGGCGCGCGGGGCGGAGGTGAGCGTGCGTGCGCTGGTGCTGAGCGCGCAGGTCATGATCGGCCTGGGCCGCACGGCGGAGGCCGTGTCGATGCTCAGGCAGGCGGCGCAGATGGCCGCGGACGACGTGGACATCTGGATGTGCATACGCTCGCTTGCGCTGATGGAGCTGCATCAGGACGCGGAGGCGCTCACCCGCCGCGCGGTCGCGGACAAGCCGTTCGACCGCTGGTTCCTGCACGCGCATGCCGTCGCGCTGGCCAAGGTCGGGAAGTCCCTGGACGAGGCGGCCAAGTGCTGGGAGCGCATACTGCGCATAGACCCGGAGGACGGCGTCGCCTGGCACTGCCACGAACAGGCGGCCGAGGGCACGCTCGACAGGGCATCCCTCAGGTACGAGTACAAACTGCCGCATCGCGCGGAGGAGCGGTGGGCCAGGGAACTGGTCATGCTGCACCAGGCGGGAGAGGCCGATGTGCGAAGGCGCTGGCGCGAGGATATCGCGTGCCGCAGGCAGATCAGGTGGGCGCTGGGCAGCGAGTCCGTGCCCCTTCGGATGCTTGCGCTTTCGCTGCTCCAGATGGCGGACAGCCCCGAGGCGGGCCGCACGCTGCGCGAACGCTTGATGGCGCGCGACGTGAGCGTCGAGGAGCGCAATCTGCTGATGCACCGCCTGATGGCGGACGGCGCGGGCGCCATTTCGCCGGACGTGGAATATGCCACGCCGGAGGAGTGGATATTCTCCGATGACGACGTGGACCTCGAGGACTTCACGATCGGGGAGCGTCAGGCGATGCGCTATACCGCACAGGTGATCGACGACATGTACGGCCTGCGCACGTTCCCTTCGATCGTCATGCTCTATGCGGCCTACCGGGGCCTGGTGCCGCGGACGGACGACCCGCTGACGGACACGGAGCCGCTGTGCGCCGCGCTTGCGCTTCTGCATCTGAAGCGCATAGGGAAGGACGCGAACGCCGGGGAGACGGCGCGCGCGTTCGGCTGTACCAGGCGGCGGACGGCCTACTACGCAAGCAGGATCCTGCATGTGATACAGGGAGTGATCGTGACAGATGAGGATCTATGACTTTGACGCGAAGTTCTTTGACTACTGCCGCACGTGGATGGCGCTGCACCCGGGACTGACCGAGAAGCAGGTGGAGGACAGCTACAACGAGATCATGCTGAGCTGGCTGAACGCGCCGGCCAAGTGGCTGGACGGCGTATGCCCGGGCGAGTACTTCACGCGCTATACGGATCCAAAGGACCTTTTGAAGCTGCTCCAGGAATATGACAAGCGCGACATAGGTCTTCCGGAGCCTCTCTACAGCCGCATCGTGCAGCTGGGCGAGGCGTGCGCACAGGGGCTTGTGAAGCTGGCGTCGAACGAGGACGCGCCCGAGACGCTGCGCGCCACGGCCATCGCGCTGCTGCGCGACATAGGCACGGACGCGCCGAAGGCGCTGTTCGTGGACATGGTCGCCAACGCGCGCGAGGCCAACGAGTTGAGCGAGATGGCCTCCGAGATACTGGCGCAGCAGGGCGGCGACGTCGTGGGGGAGCTGGTATCGCGTTATGACGAGGCCAGCGACTACGCGCGCCTTCTGATACTGGACATCGCCTGCAACTATCCGGGGCACGCGGACGTGCGCACGAAGATCGAGACGCTGCTCAGGACGGACCCCAGCGCCAGACCGTATTACGCGTCGCTGCTGGGCAAGCTGGGCGACCCGGAGGCGCTGCCGCTGCTCAAGGATGCGCTGCAGTGGACGGACCTTACATATCTGGACTACATCGAGGTGCGCAACGCGGTCGAGGCGCTGGGCGGCGACCCGGGCGAGGAGCGCACGTTCTACGGCGATCCCGACTACGAGGCCATGCGCCTGGTCTGACGGCGCAAGGGAGGGCACTATGTACTGTTCTCAGTGTGGAAAGAGGATCAAGGACACGATGCGCTTCTGCCCGTTCTGCGGCGCGCAGGTCGAGCTGCCTGAACAGGACGGCCCGCAGGCGCAGCAGGGCTTTTCGGAGAATCTGCGCCGGGACGATTCCGGCGTGTTCATACCGCTGTCCATGGACGAATCCGTCTGGAACGTGCCGGACGCGAAGCCGGAGCCCAGGCAGAAGGGCGCGGCGGAGCCTGACAAGCGGCCGGAGCTTCAGAAGAAGCTCCCGCAGCCTGCCATGAAGCAGCCCATGGGCCAGGCGGAGAGCCGCGCGCAGGCAGAGGCCAAGGCGAACGCGGCCGTGGACGAGCTGGACCTGCCGCCGCGCAAGACGACGGCGTTCAGGGAACAGCCCACGCAGACCTACACCGTACAGCGCCGCTTCGATCCGGGGAACATATTCTTCGACGAACAGGACGACGACGATGACGACGACGATTACGTCTACACGGACGAGCGCGACCGCGGCTTCATATCGCGCCACATGGGCGCGTTCATAGCGCTGCTGGTGGTGCTCGCGCTGCTGGTGGCGGGCGCGTGCTTCCTGTATTCGGGCGAAGGGCAGAGGCTGCTTGCGAAGTTCGGCTTCGCATGGCGCGCCCAGCCCATTGCCTCCGTGGCGCACGAGGACTATCTGGCCGGGCGCTTCCAGCAGGCGGCCGAGGGCTACGCCAAGGCGCTCGAGATCGACCCCGACGGCTATGACTACGCGCGCAACGCGTCCATCACATACTATCAGGCGGGCGACATGAAGAACGCCGCGGATATGGCCAGGCGTGCCATCGCCATAGACCCCGTGGGACGGGACCCCTACGACATGCTCAGGATGATCTACCCCGACGAAGGGGAGATGCCCGAGGACGTCAAGGCACTTTTGGAGGAATGACCGCGCGGCGATGCGCAGGGAGCAGTACGAACATGATCACATACCGAAAGGCGCGCCCGGAAGAGTTCGAGGCCATGGCATCCTTTGCGAACATGGTCTTCAACCACAAGGGCGACCCGATACAGTTCCACAGGGATCTGACAAAGGTCTACGGCCCCGGGGCGGACAGGCGGTTCGCCGCGGACATGCACACGCTGGCCGTGGACGACGCGCTCGGCATACGCGCCATGATCGGCGCGCTGCCGAACGTCATGCATACGCAGGCGGGCGACCTGGGCGTGCGCTACATAGGCACGGTCAGCGTACACCCGCAGGCGCGCGGCGAGGGCCACATGAAGGCGATACTGCCCGCGGTGCTGAAGGAAGCGCGCGAGCAGGGCGCGGACATCGCGCTGCTGGGCGGACAGCGGCAGCGGTACGGCTATTTCGGCTTCGTGCCGTCCGGAACGGTCTGGACCATGACGGTGATACCCGCCAACGTGCGCCACGCGCTGGGCGGCGTGCGGGCCGAGGACGTCGCATGGCGGCGCGTGGAGCGTGCGGACCGCGAAGGCGCGCACGCGGCGGCACAGCTGCACGCGAAAGGGCGCATACGCTTCGACCGCCCGGAGGATCGGTTCGTCGAGATCTGCGAGTCCTATGCAAAGGAGCTCTGGCTCGCGGAGCGCGGCGGCGATGTGCAAGGATATGTCGTGACCGACCGCGCGAAGGGCGAATGGCTCGAGGTCGCGGCGGTCGACGCGGACGCGCTGGACGCCATGGTCAAGAGCTGGTTTAGCCGCCACGGCGTCGGCACACTTCAGATCACCTTCCCCGACTGGCAGGCTGAGGACAGGCTGCACGTCGCGCGTTACGCGGAGGATGTCTCAATGGCGCCCGGCGCCTGTGCCTGCATACTGGACCCCAGGCGCGTCGCGCGGACGCTGCTGGCCGCGAAGGCCGGCTACGCTCCGGTCGAGGACGGCGCTTTGGCTTTCGACGTGGAGGGCTTCGAGCCCTTCCGCCTGACGGTCGAAGGCGGCGCGGTCGGCACGGCGTCCTGCGGCGTCGGGGAGTGCATGAAGCTTTCGGCGTTCGAGATGAGCATGCTGCTGTGCTGCCCGTACCCCTACGAGGGGCGCCCCGAGGTCCCGAAGACCTGGTTCCCGCTGCCCGTATGGGCGCAGGGGCCCGACACGTTCTGACGCCCGCTCCTGCGGGCAGTTAGCTGCGCGTGTTTGCCGTAAATGGCGAAAGAATTTACGGCAGGCGGGTAGAACACATTTGTTTGCATATGATACATTAACAAAACAAGAACAATGCAGGAGGCGCACATGAAGCTTCAGCCGGCGGTGGTCAGGGAGACGAGGCGCATCGCCATAGGCACGTTCGCGCTGCTTCTGATCATGCTGCTGGTGTATCTGGCGCTGAGCCGGCTCACGGCGGGCGTGGTCATCGGCGGCGTGTACGCAAGCGCGCTGGCCGTCGTCAATTTCCTGCTGCTTGGCGTCACGGTACAGCGATCCGTCGAGGGCATACAGGGCGACGACGAGCTTCTCAAGAACCAGGCGAAGACGCGCATGAAGTCGTCCTATACGCTCAGGATGCTCATGCTCGTGGCGCTGGCGGCGGTGGGCATCGCCGTGTTCAAATTCGACACGTTTGCCGTGATACTGCCGCTGCTCTTTCCCCGCATCGTCATATTCCTGATCAACCTGAAGGGACAGTTCCCGGACCGGAAGGGGGACGACTGACCGTGGATGTCAACATCACAGGCGCAAGGGTATTCCTGTACAACGAGGCGCTGGGCGGCCCGATCATCACGGAGAGCATCGTGGTGATGTGGGGCGTCATGGCGTTCATCACGCTCATATGCTTCATACTCACGCGAAACCTGCAGGTGCGCTGCGCGACGAAGCGCCAGGCGGCCGCGGAGTGGATCGTGACCAAGGTCACGGATCTGGTGCGCGAGAACATGGGCGAGCGGTTCGCGTTCTTCACGCCGTTCATCGCGGCGCTCATGGCGCTATCGGCGTTTTCGAGCCTTTCGAGCCTTCTCACATTCTTCTCGCCCACGCGCGACGTGTCCGTGCTGCTGGGCTGGGCGCTGCTGGTGTTCGCGCTCATCACCTATTACAAGTTCAAGGCGGGCGGCCCGCTGGGCTACATAAAGGGCTACCTGGAGCCCATACCGGTGCTCCTGCCCTTCAACATCATCTCCGAGATCGCAACGCCCATATCCATGGCGTTCCGTCACTTTGGCAACATCGCCTCGGGCTATGTCATCACCACGCTGATCTACGCGGCGCTGGCTGCGCTTTCAAGCGGCCTGTTCGGCGCGATACTGCCGGCGATCAGGGGCATACCGCTTTTCCAGATCGGCCTGCCGGCGGTGTTCTCGATCTACTTCGACCTGTTTTCAAGCTGCCTTCAGGCGTTCATATTCTGCATGCTGACGATGATGTACATCGCCTCGGCCGCCGAAGGCTGACGAACCGAAAGTCAAGGCGGCACATGCCGCGTCGACGCTCCATACGGACATAATTTAAGGAGGGTATATTCCATGAGTGCTGAAATGATGAATCTGCTTGCTCAGGCCATCGTGCTGGGATGCTCCGCCGTGGGCGCGGGCCTTGCCATGATCGCCGGCATCGGCCCCGGTATCGGCGAAGGCTACGCGGTCGGCAAGGCGTGCGAAGCCATAGGCCGCCAGCCGGAGTGCCGCGGCCAGGTCACGTCCACGATGCTGCTGGGCTGCGCCGTCGCCGAGACGACCGGTATCTACGGCTTCATCGTCGCGCTGATACTCATGTTCGCCAACCCGCTGATGGGCAGGCTGACCCTGATCGGCTGATCGCGGTCGCCTGACGGGATATGAGAGGACAGGCGGGGAGGAACTGCCAGTGAGAGTACAGGAATTAATAGAGATCACGCCGTGGACAGCGGTGTTTTCGATCTGCAACCTGCTGATACTCTGCCTCATCATGAAGAAGCTCTTGTTCAAGCCCGTGCAGAACGTGCTTGAGAAGCGGCAGCAGGAGATACAACAGGCCTATTCGGCGGCCGACGCGAAGCTCAGTGACGCCGAGAGCCTGAAGCAGGAGTACACGGAGAAGATGAACGCCGCGCGGTCCGAGGCGGACACTATCGTGCGCAGCGCCGCGGATACGGCGCGCCGCAGGGGCGACCAGATCGTCTCCGAGGCGCAGGCCGAGGCCACGCACATCAAGCAAAAGGCGCAGACAGAGATCGAACAGGAAAAGAACAAGGCCTTTGCACAGCTGCAGGGCGAGCTTTCCGGTATGGCGGTGGACATCGCTTCCAAGCTCATGGGCAGGGAAGTGACCGCGCAGGACCAGGACGCGCTTGTGAACGATTTCCTGCGGAATGCGGGGGATGACAAGTGACGGATTTCGTGCGCGAATATTCTAACGCGCTGTATTCGCTCAGCGAGGAGGAGGGCCTCCAGGAGGAATTCAACGCCTCCCTTGAAGAGGTCACGAAGCTGCTTGACGAGCAGCCCGATTTCGTCAGGCTGCTGTCGAGCTATGCCCTGACGAAGGGCGAGCGCGACGACATCGCCGAGCAGGTGTTCCGCGGCCGGATACACGACTACCTGCTGAATTTCATCAAGGTGCTGATCGACAGGAACGCCTTCCAGACGTTCGGCGACTGCGCAAGGGCGTATCACGACCGCTACAACGATGCCCACGGCATCACGGACGCCTACGTGACCGCGCCCATGCCGCTCAAGGCCGATACGATCAAGGCGCTCACGGCGAAGCTGCAGCAGATCGCCGGGCGCGGGGTCGTGCTGCACGTGTCGATCGACAAGACCGTGATCGGCGGGCTTCGCGTATTGATGGACGGCAGGCGTTACGACAACACCATTCAGACCCGGTTGGAACAGCTGCGCCGCGAGCTCGTGCGTTAGCTGAAGAGAGGAAGGCGACCCATGCAACTGAGACCGGAAGAGATATCCAAGATCATAAAGCAAAAGATCAGAGACTACGATCGGGAGATCAACCAGAGCGACGTGGGCACGGTGCTGCTGGTGGGCGACGGCATCGCGCGCGTTTCGGGCCTTGACAACTGCATGGCCAACGAGCTGGTGCGCTTCTCCACGGGCGTGTACGGCATGGCGCTCAACCTGGAGGAGGAATCCGTCGCGGTCGTGCTGCTGGGCGACGACGAGGGCATCAAGGAAGGCAGCACGGTCGAGCGCACGGGCGAGGTCGTGGCGGTGCCGGTGGGCGATCAGATGATCGGCCGCGTGGTCAACGCGCTGGGCGAGCCCATCGACTCAAAGGGCCCCATAAACACCACGGAGCTGAGGCGCATCGAGAGCCCCGCGCCCGGCATCATAGGCAGAAAGAGCGTGTCGGTGCCGCTGCAGACGGGCATCAAGGCCATAGACTCCATGATCCCCATAGGCCGCGGACAGCGCGAGCTGATCATAGGCGACCGCCAGACGGGCAAGACCACCATCGCCACCGATACGATCATCAACCAGAAGGGCAAGGACGTCATCTGCATATACGTGGCCATCGGCCAGAAGCGCTCCACAGTGGTGCAGCTGGTCGAGGAGCTTACGAAGGCGGGCGCGATGGACTACACCGTGGTCGTCTCGGCCACGGCCAGCGAGCTTGCGCCCCTGCAGTACATCGCGCCCTATTCCGGCTGCGCCATAGGCGAATACTTCATGAGCCAGGGCCGGGACGCGCTGATCGTGTATGACGACCTGTCCAAGCACGCCGTGGCGTATCGCGCGCTGTCGCTGCTGATACGCCGTCCCCCGGGACGCGAGGCGTACCCCGGCGACGTGTTCTACCTGCATTCGCGCCTGCTCGAGCGCGCGGCGCGCCTGGACGAGAGCCTGGGCGGCGGCTCGCTGACGGCGCTGCCCATCATCGAGACGCAGGCGGGCGATGTCTCCGCGTACATACCCACGAACGTCATCTCCATCACCGACGGCCAGATCTTCCTTGAGACGGAGCTGTTCCACGAAGGCATACGCCCCGCGGTCAACCCCGGCATATCGGTCTCGCGCGTCGGCGGCAACGCCCAGATCAAGTTCATGAAGAAGGTCGCGGGCACGCTGAAGCTGCTCTACAGCCAGTACCGCGAGCTGCAGTCGTTCGCGCAGTTCGGCTCGGACCTGGACGCCGACACGCGCGCGCGCCTGCATCAGGGCGAGCGCATCGTGGCCGTGCTCAAGCAGAACCGCTCCACGCCCATACCGGTCGAGGACCAGGTCTGCATACTCTACGCGGCCGTGCACGACTATCTGAACGACGTCGAGGTGGACGACGTACCGGCGTATGAATCGGGCCTTTACGAGCGCATGAACGCCCAGCACGGCGACATACTGGATATGCTGCGCACGACGGGCAACCTGAACGCAGAGCAGGAGGAGGAACTCAAGCGAGCCATCGCCGGCTGGACGGAGGACTTCCTCCGCATGAAAAAGTAGGGAGGTCTGAACCATGGCGCAGGCCTCGATGAAGGACATAAAACAGCGTATACGAAGCGTTGAGAACACAAAACAGATCACGAAGGCCATGCAGCTTGTCGCGTCCTCGAAGCTGAGGGGCGCAAGGCAGCGCATGGAGGCGAGCCGGCCGTTCCTGGAGCGCGCGGGCGAGGCCGTGAGCATGCTGGCCGCGGGGCAGCGCGATTCGAAGTCCGCGTTCCTGCGCGTAGACCCCGAGGCCGGCAAAGCGCTGGTGGTCGTGATCGCGGGCGACCGCGGCCTGGCGGGCAGCTACAATGCGAACGTGTTCAAGCTGGTCGAGGAGTACCGTGCCGAGCGCGACATCATCGTGCTGCCGATCGGCAAGAAGGCCAGGGAATACTACGGCCACAGGGGCGTGGAGCTGCGCGCGTGCGACATCGAAAAGGTCGACGGCGTCGAAGCGTCGCAGTGCGACGCGCTGGCCAGGTCGATCGTCGAAGGGTATCTCGCGGGCGAGTACACGCAGGTGCGCATCGCCTGTACGCGCTTCAAGTCCGTGCTGACGCAGCGCCCGCGCTGGATCGACGCGCTTCCTATCACGGCGGGCGAAGGCGCGGACACGAAGCGCCAGATGCTTTTTGAGACAGGGGCGGACGGCATGCTCAAGGTGTTCGTGCCGCATTACCTGTCCGGCGTGCTCTACGCGGCGATCTGCGATTCGGTCGTGAGCGAACAGGCGGCGCGCCGCGTGGCGATGGATGCCGCGACCAACAACGCATCGGAAATGATCGAGAATCTGACCCTCAAGTACAACCGCGCGCGACAGAGCTCCATAACGCAGGAGATCACGGAGATCGTCGCCGGCGCGGATCGTTGACCCCCGACAGGAGAGAAGCAATATGGATAATCGACACATTGGAACCGTATCGCAGATCATCGGCCCGGTGGTGGACGTGCGCTTCCATGAAGGCGAGCTGCCCGACCTGCTCAATGCCATCGAGATCGAGTTCGACGGCCGCAAGGTCGTGGTCGAGGTGGCGCAGCACATAGGCGACAACCAGGTGCGCTGCATCGCCATGAGCTCTACCGACGGCCTGCGCAGGGGCATTGACGCCGTGGACACCGGCGCGCCCATCGAGGTGCCCGTGGGCGAGTGCTGCCTGGGCCGCATGTTCAACCTCTTGGGCGAGCCCATCGACAATATGCCGCCCGTCAAGACGGACATGCACTGGTCCATACACCGCCCGGCGCCCGCCTATGAGGACCAGGATTCCACCACGGAGATACTGGAGACCGGCATCAAGGTGGTCGACCTGATCGCGCCCTATGCGCGCGGCGGCAAGATAGGCCTGTTCGGCGGCGCGGGCGTGGGCAAGACGGTGCTCATCATGGAGCTCATCAACAACATCGCCAAGGAGCACGGCGGCATATCCGTGTTCGCGGGCGTGGGCGAGCGTTCGCGCGAGGGCAACGACCTCTATAACGAGATGACCGAATCCGGCGTGCTCAACAAGACCGCGCTGGTCTACGGCCAGATGAACGAGCCGCCGGGAGCCAGGATGCGCGTGGGCCTCTCGGGCCTCACGATGGCGGAGTACTTCCGCGACGAGAAGAACCAGGACGTGCTTCTGTTCATCGACAATATATTCCGCTTCACGCAGGCGGGCTCCGAGGTCTCAGCGCTGCTGGGCCGCATGCCCTCCGCCGTGGGCTACCAGCCCACGCTGGCCACGGAGATGGGCGCGCTGCAGGAGCGCATCACCTCCACGAAGAAGGGCTCGATCACCTCGATACAGGCGGTCTACGTGCCCGCGGACGACCTGACCGACCCCGCCCCGGCGACGACGTTTGCACATCTGGACGCCACGACGGTGCTGAGCCGCGACATCGCCTCGCAGGGCATATACCCCGCGGTCGATCCGCTGGATTCCACCAGCCGCATACTGGCGCCCGAGGTCGTGGGGCAGGAGCACTACGACGTGGCGCGCGGCGTGCAGTCCATACTGCAGCGCTATAAGGAGCTGCAGGACATCATCGCCATCATGGGCATGGA
>SVGK01000066.1 GCA_015056395.1 Clostridiales bacterium | reverse complement strand
ATTCGCCCAGGAGCCGAGCATGCCCATGCTCGCCTCATCCACGAAGCGCTTGCCGTTGTTGCCCACCACCAGTATGTTCGCGGCCTGCGACATGATCTGAGGTATGTCGTTGATGGAATGCGTCGCGGTGCGGCCTGTCACGGGATTGGTCTCACCTTCGACGAATTCGACCGGGAACTCGCGCAGCAGCACCGGCGTCGCGGTGTTGTGCACCATCGCCGGCATGTCGATGTTCCAGGTGCCCGCGCCGTGCGCTATGGCGGAGGCGATCATCTTGCCGTCGTTCTGGTAAGAGCCGTAAAGCATCCAGCCGCCGGGCGTGGTGAAGTCGAAGTACTTGTTCTGGGAGAGATACTGGTCGACCATGTCCGGGTTGCCGGCAAAGCCGCCCGTCGCCAGCACGACCGCCTTGGCCTTGATGTTGTAGGTCGTGCCGTCCTGCGCCACGGCGATCGCGCCCGTCACCGCACCGGTCTCCTCGTCGAACACCAGCTCGCGGCCCTCGGTCTCAAGGTACAGCTCGCCGCCCATGTCGGCCAGCTCCTGCATCAGGTTGTCATAGAAGCCCTGCGCGCCTATGCGGCGGTCGTTCGAGGAGAGGCCGTCCGCGACGTAGTTGTAGCGGCAGAGATAGACATCCGCGGCGGTGAAGCCCACGCGCGGCTCGCCGAACGTGAAGCCATGGTCATAGGTCAGCCAGTCGAGCGCGTCGCCGGACTGTTCGAACATCACGTCTACGACCTCTTCCTTGGCCTTCTGCGTGCCGTCCGCGCCCGTGGTATACTGAAGCCAGGCTTCCTTCATCGCGGCGGCATCGATGTAATCCTCGCCGTTGTTGTGCTCCTCCTGGAAGCGCTTCGGGTTGATGGCCATGGGCTCGGAAGCGATGGACGATGTGCCGCCGACCTTGCCCGCCTTCTCCAACGCTATGACCTTGAGGCCGGCTTCCGCCGCGCTGACGGCCGCCGTGGCGCCCGCGCCGCCCATGCCGATCACCAGCACGTCCGCCTCGAGGTCCTTCTCAACGCCCGCGTTGGGCTTGTCTGGCGTCGTGTAGAAGGCGTTGATGGCCGTTTCAGGCGCACCGGCGGCCTCGAGCGCCTGACCCAGGCAGTCCGCAACGGCGCCCTTGATGGCGTTCGACGTCGCGGTCGCGCCGCATATGGCGTCCACGCCCACGCTCTGGGCCTCGATGATCCTGGGGATCAGCAGCTGCTTGACTGTGCGCAGCATGATGGTGGTCTCGGCGCAGTCCTCGCTTGCGTCGATGGCGGCGATCTTCCCGCCTTCGATCGTCACGGTCACGGGCACCTTCTCGACCAGCGAGAAGCCGCTGCCCTCGGCGGTGTACTCGCCGTCCGCCGGCGCGGCCGCCTCTTCAGCCCCACCCGAGGCCTGTGCGATGGCCTCCGCGGCGGCAAGCTTCACCGCGTTGCTGGTGAATGACGCGCCTGTCACGCCGTCGATCTCGGCACTCTGGGCATCCATGATCTGCTGCGCAAGCGGTTCGATCGCCGCGCCGCCGATCTCGGCTGTCTCCTGGTCGCCCGCGATCTGCACGTCCGTGATCGCGCCGTCCTCGATGGTCACCGTGACGTTCACGGGGCCGCCGAAGCCGGGAGCTTCCGCCGTGTAGGTCTCCGCAATGGCGCTTACGCCCATTGCAGCGACGCACAACGTCAGCAGCAGTGCAAAGAGTTTCTTCATGGGACAAACCTCCTTTGTTTATAATAGGTTATGTTTATTATAATACCGTAAACCGCCGTTGTCAATCGCCTGGCCTCATTTTGTGCGCATTTGTCTCGAATCATGCGCTTTTGCTTGACACGGACTCACACGCGCGCTATAATGTTAAGGAATGAATTCCTATGACAGGGATATTGCGCGGCATACAGCCGCGTCACATATCGACAAATCAAAAGGAGGACAGAACCATGAAGAAACTGATGGCTATACTGCTGGCTGCGCTGATACTGGCGTTGCCGATGACGGCAATGGCGGAGCAGGTCACGCTGACCATGGGCTCCTGGCGCACGGACGACGCCGACCAGGTGTCCGCGCTGCTGGCCAAGTACGAAGAGATCTCCGGCGTGAAGATCGAGTTCACCCCCACCACCTCCACGCAGTACAACGCCACGCTGCGCCTGCAGCTGGACAACGGCACCGGCCCCGACCTGTTTTACAGCCGCTCCTACGCCACCGGCGAAGAGCTCTACAACGCGGGCTTCAACATCGTCTGCAACGACATCCCCGGCGTCATGGAGAACTTCTCCGACTCCGCGCGCGATCCCTGGACCGCCGAGGACGGCAATGTGTTCGCCGTTCCGTTCGCCGCAGTCTCTCAGGTGATCTACTACAACAAGACCATCTTCGCGGAGGCCGGCATCACCGAACTGCCCACCACCTGGGATGAGTTCATCGGCGTGTGCCAGACCCTGAAGGACGCCGGCTACACCCCGCTGGCGAACGGCATCGCGTCCAACTGGGACATACTCGAGTGCGTGCTGCTGGGCATGATCCCCAACTACATCCCGTTCGAAGAGCGCGCCGCCTATGAGACCGGCGAGAAGAAGCTCAACGACGAGACCTGGGTCCAGATCTACACCGACTTCGCCAAGCTGGTGCCCTATCTGCCCGAGGGCTTCGAGTCCGTGGACAACGACAATGCCAACATCATGCTGGGCCTGGGCCGCGCCGCCATGCTGATCGACGGCTCCTGGAGCTGCGGCACGCTGAACAACAAGGAAGAGTATCCGGACCTGGATCTGGGCTTCTTCGCGTTCCCCGCGCCTGAAGGCAACGCCGCCGGCATCTGCCTGCATCCCGACATGGGCATCGCCGGCAACGCCGCCACCGCGCATCCCGATGAGGTCAAGGCGTTCCTCGAGTGGCTGGCTTCCGCCGAAGGCGCGCAGATCACCGCGGACTACCTGCCCGGCGGCTTCCTGCCGATGATCTCCACCGGCGTCACGTTCCAGGACGACACGATCGCCGCGCTGAACGACCTGAACGAGGGCAAGAACGCCGACGCCCGCTTCATCTGGGCGAACATGATGGATCTGTACACCCCCATGGTCGAGCAGCTGAACGCCATCTGCCGTGGCGAGACCACGCCGGAAGAGGCTGCTGACGCCATCAACGCCCTGTGGGAGGAAGCGCTGGCCGCCTGATCACTTGCAGGGAAAGAACAAGACAGGGTGGGCCTTCCCCACCCTGTCCGTTCATTAACCCGACGCCCGGCGTGCGCCCCCACGGCCAAAACACGGAGGCGGACGCCGATCGTCGCAAGGCGCGATCGTCCCAAGGAAAGGATGGAACGACTATGCAAAGACAGAGACACCCGGCGCTGCAGGGCGGCGGGAGCATCAAGCCCGGCGGCATATACTGGATGCGCTACATCATACCGGCGCTGCTGGTCTACACGCTGTTCATGGCGTATCCCATGATCGACTCCGTGCGCCTTTCGCTGTATGAGGGCACCACGGGCACGCGCGACTTCGTGGGCCTGGCCAACTATGTCCGCCTGTTCACCGACCAGGTGGTCTCCACGCGCTTCTGGAACGCCTTCAAGAACAACTGGATATTCTTCGGCTGGCACATGATACTGCAGAACGCGCTGGGCATACTCTTCGCGGCGATACTGACCAACCGCACGATGAAGGGGCGCCAGGTCTATCAGACCATGATATTCATACCCTGCACGATTGCGGTGCTGGTCACGGGCTATCTGTTCAAGCTGATGATGAACCCCGTATGGGCGGGCGACACGCTGCGCAGGGCGGGGCTGGGGTTCCTGGTGCGCTCGTGGCTGGGCGACAGGTCCACCGCGCTCAACTGCGTCTCACTGGTGAGCGTTTGGCAGTGGGTCGGCATACCGACCATGATGTTCGTGGCCGCCTTCCAGGGCATACCCGACGAGCTGATCGAAGCCGCGGACATAGAAGGCGCCAACGCCTGGCAGACGTTCACGCGCATACGCGTGCCCATGATCGTGCCCGTGATCGGCATGGTCGCCATCATGACGTTCGTATCCAACTTCAACGCGTTCGACGTCGTGTTCTCCATGGAGACGCTGGACGGCGCGCCGGACTACGCCACGGACCTGATCGGTACGCTGTTCTACCGCTACGGCATCGCGGGCCAGCACCCGGTGGGCATACCCGAGCCCGGCCTTGGCTCCGCGATATCCACGTGCATATTCGGCATGCTCCTGATCGGCGTGCTGCCCACGCTGCGCGCGACGCAGGGAAAGGAGTGACACGGCGATGGCGAAGACGAATACGCAGCCCGTACGGCGCGACAAGAACACAAAGCACCTGAACCAGCG
The DNA here is from genome assembly GCA_015056395.1 of Clostridiales bacterium. GTDB lineage: Bacteria > Bacillota > Clostridia > Christensenellales > Aristaeellaceae > Faecivicinus. The sequence continues at coordinate 6,867 of SVGK01000066.1, read as the reverse complement.
CCACATAACCTATCACATCATCATGATCATATGGTCTTTCATGGCCATGGCGCCGGTCTGGATACTGCTGATCAACACGCTGAAGACGAAGAGGGAGATCTACGACAACCCCTTCGGCGTGCCGAAAACGTGGACGCTGGACAACTACAAGTCCGTCATGTCGAACGGAAACTTCTTCAACTACTTCAGGAACTCTTTCGTCGTGGTCGTGGTGTCGCTGTTCATGATACTGTTCCTGGGATCGCTGGCGGCCTACGCGCTCGCGCACTGGCGCACGAAGACCTCCCACGGCATATACTTCTACATGATCGTGGGCATGATGCTGCCGATCAAGATCGCGACGATACGCCTTTTGCAGCTGATGAAGATGTTCAATCTGCTGAACACGCTTTACAGCCTGTTCCCGGTGTACATCGCCATGGGCCTGCCGACGGCCGTGTTCATACTGACGGAGTTCATACGCGAGCTGCCAGGCGAGCTGTACGAGGCGGGCTATATGGACGGCGCGAGCCGCTTCACGATATACTACCGCATCGTGCTGCCGCTGATACGCCCGGCGCTGGCGACCGTCGCGATCTACAACCTCGTGCCGATCTGGAACGACCTGTGGTTCCCGCTGATATTCATCACGGAGGACGCCAAGAAGACGGTGCTGCTGGCCGTTACGGCGCTGCAGGGGCAGTACACCACGGACTGGCCAAAGCTTCTGACTGTGCTGGCCATGTCGGCGCTGCCGGTCATCATACTGTACCTGACGATGTCCAAGCAGTTCATCAGCGGCCTGACCGCGGGCGCGGTGAAGGGCTGATCGCATCACCATGCGGATATGGCAGCGGAGGCGTCGCCCCGTTGCCATATTTATTTCAGGAGGTGGTCTTCATGAGGTACTTTATCGCAAGCTGCGTGTTCACATCGCAGTTTCCCGAGCTGAGCGCGCGCATACAGGGATACGTCCGCGAGCGCTTTCAGATGCCGGTCGTGCGATGCTGCGTGCCCCGGTACAAGATAAAGGAATTCGAAGGAAAGATGCCTGAGGGGCCTTTGCGTGAGGCCTGGCAGAGCCTGCCCGACAGCGCCGCCTTTGCGCCGGGAGACGAGGTGTACTCGCTGTGCCACAACTGTCTGAACATCATCGAGGAGCTTCATCCCGGCGTCACAGTGCGTTCGCTCTGGGAGCTCATCGACCAGGACGATGCGTTCCCGTTCCCCGATCATGCCGGACTCAGCGCGACCGTGCAGGACTGCTGGCGTTCCAGGGATCGCACCGATGAACAGCGCGCCGTGCGCTCGCTGCTCGACAAGATGAACATACGCTGGACGGAAGCCCAGGCGCACCACGCCGCGACGGGATTCTGCGGCTGTTCGCTGTACCGAGCGCAGCCGCCGCGCAACCCTAAGCTCGCGCCAAAGCACTATGTCGAAGGCGCGGCAGGCAAATTCGAACCGCACACCGCGGAGGAGCAGGCGCACATCATGCGGGAATACTGTGAGGGATTTTCGACGCATACGGTGATATGCTATTGCCACTACTGTCTGGAAGGGCTGCGGGTCGGCGGCGTCGACGGCCGGCACATCGCGGAACTGTTGTTTGCGTGAATGAGGAACGGTTTACAGAAAGGCACCCGGTCCGTGGACGGGGTGCCTTTCTGTATGAGATTTGAAGCAACGGAACAGCAGCGATCAGCTGCTTCGGACAACGGGGGGAACAGGGACGTGACGGCCTGGAGGCCGCCGCTACGGGGTTTGTTGTCCGAATCGCCCTGCCTGGACCGGTTGCTCGGACCGGCATCCCGTAGGGACGCCATTCATGGCGTCCGCCCGCGCGTGAGCGCCGTCTCCTGATTTCCACGGCGTATGGATACTTCGGGGGTATGGCGGCCTGGAGGCCGCCGCTGCGGGTGCCTGTCGTCCTCGCCGCCCGCTCACCCCTTTGCGCCCGCGATCAGCATGAACAGCGCGTCGGCGCACAGGTCGACCACGACGATGCCCGCGCCGGTGGGCAGCGAGCACAGGCACGAAAGCATCAGTCCCAGCACGAAGCAGGTCAGCGACAGCACGGCCGAGGCGATCACCACCGCCCTGAAGCGCGAGAACACATGCATCGCCGTGACGGCGGGCAGTATGATCAGGCTGGATATCAGCATGGTACCCATGATGCGCATGCCCACGACCACGTTGACCGCCGTCAGCACGGAGATCATCAGGTTGTAGGCGCGCGTGTTGATGCCCGTCGCCTGCGCGAACGCCTCGTCGAACGTCACCGCGAATATGCGCGGATAGAACAGTATGAACACGAGCAGCACGAACAGCGACAGCGCCACACTGAGGCTCACATCCGCCTCGCCCATGGCCAGTATGCTTCCGAACATGGCGTTCGTGACATCGATGTTCAGGCCCTTCACCGTCGAGGACACGATCACGCCGACCGCCAGCGCGCCTGTGGACAGTATCGCGATAGACGAATCGCCGCCGCGCACGCCGCTGCCGTGCGACAGCAGCAGCACCGCGCACAGCACCACGATCACCATCGTGAAGGGCAGCGGCGCGGCCGCTATGGCCGCGCACAGGCGCGCGATGCCCGAGCGCAACCCCTCGGGCAGTACCGCGGGCAGGGATTCCGCCGTCACGGCGGCCAGGGCATACGCGACGGTCAGCGCGCCGAAGCCCACGTGGCTCAGCCCGTCCCCGATCATCGAAAAACGCTTGAGCACCAGTATCACGCCCAGCAGCGCGGCGCACAGCGCGATCACGCTGCCGCCCAGCAGCGCCCTGCGCATGAACGCGTACTGCATGTATTCGCCGAACGCGCGCAGGGCGCCGGCCATGCGCGGTACGAGCAGCACCACCGCGAGCGCCAGCACGGCCAGCGCGAGCCTGCACATCAGTGGGCGCGCATGCCCCCGCAGCTCCCGCCCCGAGAGCAGCTTTTCAAGCACCCCGGCCAATGCCCTTCACCTCCGCCAGATACTCCTCGGGCGTTCCTAAGAAGTCCACGCCGCGGTCCATCACCAGCACGCGCTTCGCGTCCTTCAGCGCGCCGCCCAGGTCGTGGCTCACCATGACGATGGCGACGCCGTAATCGCTGTTGAGCTTTTTCAGCAGACCGTACAGTTCCGCAGAGGCGTCCGGGTCCAGCCCCGTGATCGGCTCGTCCAGTATCATCAGCGCGTCCGTCGCCGCAAGCGCGCGCGCAAGCAGCACGCGCTGCTGCTGCCCGCCGGAGAGCGTACGGTAGCTCTTCTTTGCCAGATGTTCTATGTCGAGCATCCTGAGCTTTTCACGCGCGAGCTCCCTCTCCCTGCGCCCGGGGAACGGCTTCAGGCCGAGGCGCCCCGTACATCCGGACAGCACGACCTCCTCCACGCCGGCGGGGAACGCGCGCTGTGCCTGGCTCTGCTGCGGAAGATAGCCTATGGAGCGCCTCGTCAGGCCCTCGCCGTAGATCACGCGGCCCTGCTGCGGCTTGAGCAGGCCCAGCATCGTGCGCATCAGCGTGCTCTTCCCCGATCCGTTCTCCCCCAGCACCACCAGATAATCGCCCTTATCGACGATCAGATCCACGTCCTGTATGGCGGCCACGCCGTCAAACGCCATGGTCACATGGCTGATCGTGATCAACGCCATCTCGATCTTCCTCCAGTCCCGCGCATTTTGCGCACACGCCCACCAGCATCGTCTGCGAGGAATCCAGCCTGAAGCCGTGGTGCGCAAGTATGTGTTTGGCCAGCGTGTCCGTGAAATCGCAGTCCACATGATAGAGCTGCCCGCACTGCTTGCAGAGCAGGTGGAAGTGGCTCTCGCATCGGCTCGCGTCCGCGACGTGCTGGTACTGCGTGATGCCCTGCGCGTTCTGGTACTTGCGCACACTTCCCGCCTCCGCCAGCGCCTCCAGCGTGCGGTAGACCGTCGTGCGGCCTATCTGCGCGCCCGCGCCCTGCAGGCTGAACACGATCTCGTCCAGCGAGAAGTTCTTCATGTCGTGGTTTTCAAGGAAAGCCATCAGCTCGCGCTTCTGCCGCGTGGAATACTCCGTGCGCATGGCTCAGTAAAGCCCCCTCTCGATGGCCTCTAAATTTCTCTGCATGATGCTCACGTAGGTCTCGCCGGCCTCGAAGTCGTCCAGCGACACGGTCTGCATCGAATCCAGCTGCGCGCTCGGCACGCCCGTCTCCTGCAGTATGGTTTGCGCGATGGCGCCGTTGCTCAGCTCTATGGTGTACACCACGGGGATCTGCTCTTCGATCACCGTGCCGATCAGCTCGACCACCACCCTGGCGCTCGGCTCCGTCTGGGCCGTGCAGCTCAAAAACGCCGCCTTGTAGTCGAGGCCGTAGTCATGCGTGAGATACTGGAAGGGGAACCTGTCGGCGAACACGAGCGTGCGCCGTTTCGCGCCCGCGACGAGCGCCTGAAGCTGTTCGTCGAGGGCGTCGATCTCGTCTCCATAAGCCTTTGCGTTCGCCTGGAACAGCTCGGCCTCGTCCGGCGCTGCGGCGACCAGCGCCTGTTCGACCGCGTCCAGCATGCGGCGGGCGTTCCTCGGGCTGGTCCAAATGTGCTCGTCCAGCGCAGGCGCCTCGCCCGGCTCGTCCGCCTTGAGTTCGCTCAGCGCGTCGACGGTCTCGATCAGCCTGAGCGTCCGCGGCGCTTCTGCACCCATCGAGGAGATCACGTCCTCCGCCCAGCTGTCGCTCTCGCCGCCGATGCATACGAACAGGTCCGCCGAACCTATGGCGAGTATGTCGGAAGGCGAAGGGTCATACGTGTGCGCCTCCATGCCGGGCTTGAGCAGCATCGTGACCTCAGCCTCGCCGCCAGTGACGGCGCGGACCAGGTCATAGCACGGAAAGTCCGTCGTGACGATGGAAAGCCCCTCGGCCACGCCGGCCGAAAGGCCCGTCGAAAGCACGAGTGCGAGCAATATGAAAAGCGCCTTCTTTGCCATGTACTAATCTCCTAAATTGGATTTCGATTCCGATTTCAGAAAAAGTATAGTGCAAACAGGGCGCATTGTCAAGGAAGGAAATGTTAACAGGGCCGCCCGAATGGACGGCCCTGTCGGTCAAACGGGATATGACGTCACGACTGCTTCTTCTTGGACAGTATGTCGAACGCCACGGCCGCCAGCAGCACCACGCCCTTGACGACCTTCTGGAAGTTCGCGTCTATGCCGACTAAGTTCATGCCCAGGTTGATCACGCCGATCAGCGTCGCGCCGATCACCATGCCTATGATGCTGCCGGCGCCGCCGCTTGCGGACACGCCGCCCACGACGCAGGCCGCGATGGCATCCATCTCATAGCCCGTGCCCATCGTGGAGCTCGCCGCGCGCAGCTTGGCCAGCATGGTCCACGAGGAGATGACCGTGATGATCGCCATGTTCAGATAGGCCGTGAACATGATCATGTGCGTGTTCACGCCGGACAGGCGCGCCGCCTCCATGTTGCCGCCCACGACGTAGAAGTGGCGGCCGATCGTGGTCTTGCTGGTGATGAAGCTGTAGAACAGAACGATCACCGTGACCCACACCAGCAGCACGGGTATGCCCTGGTTCTGCGCAAGCTTCCACATGACCAGCAGTATCGCCGCCGCGCCCAGCGCGCTCTTGCCGGCCGCCATGCCCATCGAATCGGCCTCGTAGCCCTTCTTGATGCGCGAGGAACGGTTGACGAATATGATGGCGACGACCAGCACCGCCGCGGCGATGCCCACGATCATGCAGACCCAGTTGAATTCGCTCGCCTTGGTCTTGAAGATCTGGCCGGAGAATATGTTGGTGAAGCTCTTGATCTGGTTTACGGAGATGGAGTTCGTGTCCGAGCTCTTGCTCAGTATCGACGTGCCGAGGCCGCGGAAGGCCAGATACCCCGCCAGCGTCGCGATCCACGGCGGTATGTTCACATACGCGATCAGGAAGCCCAGCACGCACCCGTAGACGACGCCGATCAGCAGCATGACCGCCATGGTCACCCATGTGTTCACGCCGTAGTTCACCATCATCAGCGCGCCTATGGACGCGGTCAGGCACACGAACGAACCGCAGGACAGGTCTATGTTGCCGCCGGTCAGCATGCACATGAGCATGCCGCAGGCCAGTATGTAGACATAGGCGTTCTGTGTGATCAGGTTCGTGAACTGCATGGGTTCGAAAATGCCGCCCCTGGTCCAGACCGCGAATACGCAGTATACGAGCACCAGCACGATCAGCATCACGTTCTTTTTGAGTATCGATGCCGGCGTCACGCCAAGGGAAGCCGTTTTGTTCTGACTCATCGTTTGTCCTCCTCCCCTTTAGCGCTTTTCGCGCTTGCTCAGCACATCGAACATGACCGCCGCCAACAGCACGATGCCCTTGACGATGCTCTGGTAGTTGGCATCCAGGCCCATGATGCTCATGCCCTGGTTGATCAGGCCCATGAGCGTAGCGCCTATGATCACGCCGGTGATGCGGCCTATGCCGCCGTAGGCCGACGCGCCGCCTATGAAGCACGAGGCGATGGCGTCCATCTCGAAGCCCTGGCCGTATGTGGGCTGCGCGTTGGTCTGGCGCGCCAGCATCAGTATGCCGGCAAGGCCCGCCAGCAGGCCCATGCACGAATAGGCGAAGAAGAACACACGGTTGGTGTTGACGCCCGAAAGGCGGGTCGCCTTTTCATTGCCGCCCACTGCGTAGAGGTGGCGGCCCATGGCCGTCTTCGTGGTGATGTAGCCCGTCGCGCCCAGCACCAGCGCGATCCAGATCAGCACCGTGGGTATGCCCTTGTGGCTTGCGAGCTTCCAGGAAAGCCACAGCACCAGCGCGCTGATCACGACGACCTTGACGATGTCGCTCGTGACGCCCGCGCTTATGCCCATCCTCTTTTGTAC
>SVGK01000346.1 GCA_015056395.1 Clostridiales bacterium | reverse complement strand
ACATCTACGACATGGAGGACGTGAAGCGCGCGATCCTGCATGCGTTCGGGAGGTGAGGGACGTACCATGAGGAATATGACATTGGGGCAGTATTTCCCGGGCGAGTCGTTCCTGCACAGGATGGACCCGCGCATGAAGCTCATGCTGACGGTGGCGCTGATCGTGATCGTGTTCGTGTCGCAGGGCTTTGCGGGCTTCGGGCTGATACTCGCGTTCGTGCTGCTGTGCGCCGTGTCCTCGGGCATCAAGCTTAAGTTCCTCGTGAAGGGACTGAAGCCCATACTGTTCATCATGCTGTTCACGTTCGTGCTGAACATATTCTTCCAGTCGGGCGGCAACACGATATTCTCCTGGAGGTTCATAAGGGTCACGGACCAGGGCGTGCGCATGGCTTTCTTTCTGGCGATACGGCTGATACTGCTGGTGGTGTGCTCGCAGCTGCTGACGCTCACCACTTCGCCCATCGCGCTGACGGACGGCATGGAATCGCTTTTCAGGCCGCTGAGCCGAATAGGCTTCCCGGCGCATGAGATCGCCATGATGATGTCCATCGCGCTCAGGTTCATACCCACGCTGATGGACGAGGCGAACAAGATCATGAAGGCGCAGATGGCGCGCGGCGCGGACTTTGAAAGCGGCAACCTGATACAGCGCGCGAAGGCGATGGTGCCGCTGCTGGTGCCGCTGTTCGTGGGCGCGTTCCGCCGCGCGGAGGACCTGGCGCTGGCCATGGAGGCGCGCTGCTACCATGGCGGCGAGGGGCGCACGCGCATGCGCGTATTGAAGTACGGCTGGCGCGACGCGGCGGCGCTTGCGGCCGTAGCGGCGCTGCTTGCGGCGGTGATCGTTCTGAACGCCTTCGGAGTGGCATGACATGCGCAGGATACTTCTGACGATCGAGTACGACGGCACGAACTATGCCGGCTGGCAGCGGCAGGCGAATGCGCTGACGGTGCAGGAGGTGCTGGAGGACAGGCTCTCGCGCCTCACGAAGGCGCGGGTCACGCTGCACGGCGCCAGCCGCACGGACGCGGGCGTGCACGCGCTGGGGCAGTCGGCGCACTTCGACACGCCATCGAACATACCGGCGGACAAATTTTGCTACGCCGTCAACACGATGCTGCCCGCGGACATACGCGTGTGCGCCTCGAGAGAGGTGCCGGACACGTTCCACGCGCGCTTTTCCACGAAGGGCAAGCGGTACAGATATCTCATGCACGCGGCGCCGCACGCCGGCGCGCTGGACAGGCTGACGCACGCACACGTGATCTACCCGCTGGACACGGCGCGCATGCACAGGGAGGCGCAGGCGCTTGTCGGCACGCACGACTTTGCGGCCTTCGCCGCCAGCGGCAGCGTGGTCAGGGACACGGTGCGCACGATCTATTCAGCCGAAGTCACGCGCGAGGGCGCGGAGGTGCGCCTGACGGTGGAAGGCTCCGGCTTCCTCTACAACATGGTGCGCATCATCGCGGGCACGCTGATCGGCGTGGGCAGCGGCAAGCTCGAAGAAGGCGCGTTCGCGCGCGCCATAGCGTCCGGCGACAGGCTGGACCTGGGCGTGACCGCGCCCGCCAATGGGCTGACGCTCATGAAGGTGTTCTACGATCCGAAGGATATGGAAATGGGGGATGCGCGATGACTGTGACGAATGCCATGCGCCTGCTCAAACAGGCGGGGATCGAATACGATGTCGCTCAGTACGAGGTGGACGAGGACGACCTGAGCGGCGTGCACGCGGCCGCCGTGATGGGCATCGACCCGGACATGATGTTCAAGACGCTGGTGACGCGGGGCGAGAAAAAGGGCCTCTACGTGTTCTGCATACCCGTGGCGCAGGACCTGGATCTCAAGAAGTGCGCCCATGCGGTGGGGGAGAAGAAGGTCGAGATGATCCACGTGAAGGAGCTTTTGCCGCTCACGGGCTACATACGCGGCGGCTGCTCGCCCGTGGGCATGAAGAAGAAGTATCCCACGTATATCGACGAGACGGCGCAGTTGTTCGACAGGATATACATCTCCGCGGGGCAGCGGGGCGTATCGCTGATCGTCGACCCCGTGAAGCTTGCGGATTATGTCGAAGCACAGTTCAGGGACGTGACGTGACGGAAAGGCCGCCGCAGACGGCTGCCTTATGTATCCCGGTCCCGATGATAAACCATAATGGAGCAAGTAAGAGAATGGGGTGGCGTATGAGTAACAAGCGACCCATTCTACAATATCGATATGCAAAAACCTCGACCGGAGCGGCGTCTTGTCGACGCCGTCTCCGTGACGTTACCTCGGATCATCCGCTATCGTCCAACCTTGATCCCCGAGCTGACGTGACCCGTTGGAGCACGCACAGCATAGCCACCGCGCCGCAGGCGCGGCACCGTAGGTGTCCTTGGGGGTTCTCCTCCTGTCTGCTAAACTCAAGTCCACAGCGGCGGGAGAAGGTCCCGTTTCCAACCTCTCACCCGTCGCCGTGATACTTATCAAGCAGACAGGAGGAGGTTCATC
>SVGK01000065.1:8541-11281 GCA_015056395.1 Clostridiales bacterium | reverse complement strand
TGAATTTGCCGGCGGTCCGATAAGGGCCGCCGTTTTTGTGTGCCTGAAAAAAGAAAGGATGATTCGTTATGAAGCATTTCATGGCTTGGCGTGCGACTGCGCGCATGTGCCTGAAGGAAAAAAGTTATTTCGGTCTTGCCAACATCATCGCTCAGTATCTGCTGCGGGCTGCAGGGCTGGGCGCGCTGCTGATGATCTGGCGCTCGCTGTTCATGCAGGGTGCAGATATGCAGGGTCTGTCTCTCAATCAGGTTTATGTATATACGATTCTCTCTACAGTGCTCGCACCGCTGCTGGACGTGCGGACGCCGGCCTCCGGCTGGTTGCATGACGGTTCGGTACTGAAGCTGTATCTGCGGCCCAGGAGCCTGTTTGCCCAACTGGCAGCCCACACCGTGGGCGGCTGGGTGCTGCCGCTTGCAATTCTGTCGTTTCCGGTCATGGGGATCGCGTTGCTCTGCGGCGTGGATCTTCGTCCGGCTAGCCTGTGGTTTCTCCCTTCTCTGGTGCTGACTGTTTCGCTGGGGTTCGCAGTGGATTATCTTTTCGCCTGCCTGCTGATCCGCCTGAATAACCTGGAATGGGTTGTGCACGATATGCGTCAGTCGCTGACAGCGTTGTTCACCGGTTCTGTCATTCCCTTTGCCGCGCTGCCATGGGGGCTCGGGCGTTTTCTGGCGCTCACACCGCTGGGTTCCCTGGCCGGCGGGCCATTATCCATCTATGCCGGGCTTGCAGAACCGATGCCCGTTCTGGCGGCGCAGCTGTTCTGGAACGTGGTGCTCTGGCCGCTGGCGCTGTGGCGTTTTGCTTCGATGCGGGAAAGGATGGTGTCCTATGGCGGATAAGATTCAATCGGTCCTGCGGCTGCTCAGGCTGTATGCACGCATGGATCTGAACTGGGTACTGCAGGACTTTAAGGCCGCCCTGATCGTGGTCTGTGCGGAGATCATTAATAATCTGACTGCCGTATCCGGCATACTGCTGCTGGCCGTGCGTTTCGGCGGCGCGGGCGGGCTGAACACGGATGAAATCCTGCTGATGCTCGGCTTTTTCGAGTTTGCGGACGGGCTGTGCTATATGCTGTTCGGCGGCTTCAACGTGCTTCATATCAGCCGCAGGATCGGCCGCGGCCAGGTGGACCATATGCTGATCCAACCCCGTCCGCTGATTGTGCAGCTGCTCACCGAAGGGTTCATGCCGGTTTCCGGCAGCAGCGGTTTCCTGATCGGAATCCTGCTGACAATGCTGGCCTGGACCCGGCTGCATCTGGAAGTGACGCTCCTTCGTCTGTCTCTTCTCCTGCTGTATACGCTTTGTCATACGCTGTTAACGCTGGGGCAGAGTTTCCTTTTCGGATCAGCTGCTTTCTGGACTCCGGTCGCCAGTGAGGAACTGTCCTCCCTGATTCTGGACCTGAACAGTCAGCTGGGCCGTTTTCCGCTGTTCGGCCTGCCCCGCTGGCTGATAGGCCTGTTGTGTACGGTGCTGCCTGTAGGCCTGCTGGCTTATCTGCCGTCACTGGCGCTGCTGGGCAGGCTGACCGGGATTGTGCTGGCACTTCCAGTGTGTATCGCCGCTGCGTTCGCACTGGCTGCGGCATGCTGCTTCCGCGCGGGTATGCGGCACTATCTGCAATACAGCTGCAATCGCTATAAAGGCATGGGCCATCGAAGCTAAAAAGGGGGAAAAACGAATGAAAGCAAATCATGAATGTATCGTCAGTCTGGCGCACGTAACCAAATACTTTGACCAGAGCCGTCCTGTTTCCCTGTGGAAGCGGGAACACAGCCGGATTTATGCATTGAATGACGTAAGCTTTGTGCTGCGCCGCGGTGAGTTTGCCGCTTACGCCGGGCCCAACGGCGCCGGGAAATCCACAACCTTCAAGCTGCTCGCAGGCCTGCTCCGGGCACAGCAGGGACAGGTAAAAATCTTTGGCGCCGATCCCTGCGTAAAACGCATTGAGGTCATGCGCCGTACCGGCGTACTCTTTGGCAACCGGAGCGAACTGTGGTGGGATCATCCCGTACGTGCTTCCTTTGAATGGAAAAAGGCTGTTTGGGATATTCCCGACGATGTCTATCTGAGCAATATAAGCAGGCTGAAGGAATTGCTCGACCTGGAACCGCTCTGGAACACCTTTTCCCGCGAACTGTCTCTCGGGCAGCGCATGCGGGCAGATCTCGCGCTGACCCTGCTGCACTCACCTGAACTGGTGCTGCTGGACGAGCCGACCTTGGGCCTTGATGTCCTGGCCAAGCGCAGAATGATCGATTTCCTGAAGCTGGCCAACCAGGAGCTTGGCGTCACGCTGATGGTCACTTCCCATGATATGGATGATCTGGCTGAAATGGCCAACCGGCTGCTTCTGATCAACCAGGGCCGCCTGGCTTTCGACGGCAGCTACGATGCTCTCCTGCGTATGACCGGGGATCACCGCCTGGTGAGGCTGACGACCTCCGCGGAATCACCCGTGCCGGAGGGCTTGACGCTGGTGGACCGAAGCGGCGACCGCTTTACCTACCGTTATGACGGTACAAAGATCCCTTCTCCGCATCTGTTTACCCTGCTTGCCGGTATTCCCGGCATTCGGGATATCCAGATGGAACCTGAAAACATCGAAACTGTAATTGCCGGCCTCTATCGGAAATGGTTTTCCGAAGGGGAAGCGGATTATTCCAGTAAAGGATAAGGAGGATGAAAAAATGATTCAGGCGCTGCTGACAATTGATGATAT
>SVGK01000065.1:0-8441 GCA_015056395.1 Clostridiales bacterium | reverse complement strand
TTGTAAAGCCGGATTTTATCTGATTCTGGTCTGCTAACAATACGATTGTTCCGCAGCTAGCCGGAAAACCATGATCATATACAACTGGAAATAATTGGTGTGAACAGAATGCTCTACCGACTGAGCCATGCCACCTTATTTTCCGCGCCTGCGGGGAATTTCCCAGTTGGATAACTTGTTTCAGTCGTCCTACCAACTGAGCCAACAGACCACGTTCCTTGGTTTGAAGAACCTACCACTTCGGACTGGCAAGCGAGGCACATGACCGCGAACGACGGCCATGTGCCTCGCTTTTTGTCAGGCATACTAAGAATTCCCCCGAATAATGAAGAACCGCGCTTTTTTGTGACGCTTGCGGGCCGCATGTAGACATCGTCATTTTTGCCGACTATACTTATGATAGAATCCGTATGTTCGGGAGGTCTTTCCATGCTTTCAAGGATCAGCGTCAAAAAGCCGTATTACGTCGTCGTGGGCATCATACTGGTGCTCGTGCTTGGCGTGATCTCATTTACACGCATGACGACTGACCTGCTGCCCAGCATGAATTTCCCCTATGTCATCGTGTACGTCACGGATCCCGGCGCGACGCCCGAACAGATCGAGGCGGACATCACGCGCCCCATGGAGTCGTCCTTCTCCACGCTGACCGACATCAAGAACATCAGCTCGCAGTCGCGCGACAGCCTGTCCCTCATCGTGCTCCAGTTCAACGACACCGCCGACATGAACACCGCCATGATCGAGATCAACTCCGACATCACGGCGTTGCAGGCGGACTGGCCGGACGGCGTCGGCGCGCCGGTGATACTCAAGATCAACCCCGACCTCATGCCCGTGAGCATCGTGTCCGTGTCCAGGGACGACATGGACATACTGGAGCTCTCGCGCTACGTTTCCGATACGCTCATACCCAAATACGAATCGCTGAACGGCGTGGCGCGTGTCTCGGCCTCCGGCCTGATCACCGAGGAGGTCGACATCACGATCGAGCAGGACCGCATCGACATATTGAACAGTGCGATACTGCGCGACGTGGACGAAGAGCTGGCCGACGTGGAACGGCAGCTGAACGACGCGCAGGCGCAGATCTCCGACGGGAAGGCCATGCTGGCCAGCCAGAAGAGAAAGATACTGGGCCAGTTGAACAGCGCCCAGAAGATGCTCGACGGCGCCGACGAACAGATGGCCGGCACGGTCGAGGAGCTCAAGACGCAGCGTGCCGATCTGCAAACGCAGCTCACGCAGGTCGACCAGGCGATCACGCAGTTGGAGAGCCTGCCCACGCTGACGGACGAGCAGAAGGAGCTCGTGCGAAGGCTCCGCACTGAGCTCGGCGAGCTGGAGGCGCAGAAGGCGGATCTGGTCAGCCAGCTCGAAAAGATACGCGAGCAGAGCGGCACCGATTCCCTGAACGGACAGATCGCCGAGCTGGAAAGCCACAGGGCGGACCTCGTGCGCGAGCGCGGGACGCTCGAAAACTACATACAGGACCTGAAGGAAGCCGACAGCGAGAGCATACTTGCGGACATCGTGTCCCTGCGCGCGCAGCTCGATACGGCGGAGGCTGAGCGCACGACGGCCGAAGAGACGTTGAACGCGAGGCAGGCCGAGCTTGAGGACGCGAAGGCGCAGATCCAGTCGCTCAAGGACCAGATCGCGGCGCGCGAGGGCGCACAGCCCACTTCGGTGCCGACGGAGGCCGCAACGGAAGCCCCGACGGACTCCGCGACGCAGACCGCTTCGGAAGCCCCGACAGACGCCGCGACCGAGGCCGCCTCGGAAGCGCCGACAGACGCCGCGACGGAAGCCGTCACGGAAACGCCGACAGAGGGTACGACGGACGATCCGACAGAGACCGCCGCCGATGCACAGACGCTCTCCCCCACCGACGCAGCGACCGATACGCCCGCCGGGGAAACGGCCGACACGCCTTCCAACGCTTCCGAAGGATCCACCGACGCGCCGCAAGCGACCGACGCGGACGCGGGCATCGAAAGGCCCGCGGAGGCCGAAAGCGCGGAGGCCTCGGAGGCCTTCCTGCAGATGGACGATCTTCCCGAGGAGACAGAAGCGGCCTCTCCGACCGACACGATCGACTTCTTCGACGAGACAAGGTCCGAATCGGTCTGGACGCCGTTCTTCGCCGCCGCGGAGGAGCGCAGCCTTGAGGACCTCAGGCGCGATCTGGCTGAGGCCGAGGCCGGTCTTCCCACGCTGGAGGCCGATGTGGAGAAGGCAAAGGCGGCGCTCGATGAAAAGCAGTCCGCCGTGGAACGCATACAGGCGGAGCTTTCCGCAAAGGAAGAGGCGCTCGAAGGCGTGCAGTCCGGCGACCTGTCGAGCCGCATATCAGCCGCCGAAAAGGAGATCGAGTCGCTCGACACCCGCATATCCTCCGTCGACCTTGAGATCGAAGGGCTCAGGCAGCTGGGTCAGGGCGAAGGCAGCGCCGCTCAGGCGATACTCGAAAGGATCGCCGAACTCGACTGGCGTATCGACGAGATCAGGAGCTCCGACGCCTACCGCGCGCTCGAGCTGATATTGGACGAGGACCAGCGCGCACAGCAGTATGCGCAGGCGGTCGAGGGCAAGGCGCAGCTCGAGGCGGGCATCGCACAGCTCGACCAGGCGATCGAAAAGTTGGAGGCCGGCGTGATACCCGGCGGCACGATCGAGGGATTTGACGAGGACATGACCATCGCGGAAGCGAAGTCCAAGCTCTCCTCCGCGCGCTCGATGGCGCTGTCCGCGTTCTCGGACGCCGAAGCGCAGCTGAACGACGCATCCGCGCAGCTGGCGGAGGCGCGCAAGGAGTTCGAGGACAAGCGCGAGGAGGCGTATGAACAGGCCGGCCTGGACGGCGTGATCACGTTGGAGACCGTCGCGGGCCTCATAGGCGCACAGAACATCTCCATGCCCGCAGGCTATGTCTACGATGCCAACGAGGAGCAGTTCATGGTGCGCGTGGGCGACAAGTTCGAATCGCTCGAGCAGCTGCGCAGGCAGAAGCTTTTCTCGCTGGGGCTGGATTCCGTGGACGAGATAAGGCTGACCGACGTCGCGCGCGTGGAGATCACGGACGACCGCGACGACAACTTCACAAAGGTGGACGGCCTGGACGGCATACTCCTCTCCATAGAGAAGCAGAGCACCTACTCGACTACGGACGTTTCCGAGCGCGTCAACGCCAGGAGCGCGTCCCTTATGCAGGAGACGCCGGGGCTGCACATCGTGGACATGTTCAACCAGGGCGACTACATCAACATCATCGTCGATTCGGTGCTCAACAACCTGGTCTGGGGCGGCCTGCTCGCGATACTGGTGCTGCTGATATTCCTGTTCGACTGGCGGCCCACGCTGATCGTGGCCATGTCGATACCGCTCTCCGTCGTGATCGCGTTCGTGTGCATGTACTTCACGCACATCACGCTGAACGTGCTGTCGCTTTCGGGCCTTGCGCTGGGCATTGGC
This sequence comes from Clostridiales bacterium, assembly GCA_015056395.1. Classification (GTDB taxonomy): domain Bacteria; phylum Bacillota; class Clostridia; order Christensenellales; family Aristaeellaceae; genus Faecivicinus. The sequence goes on along the minus strand of SVGK01000065.1, from coordinate 4,967 downwards.
ATGCTAGTGGACAACTCCATCGTGTCCATCGAAAACATATTCCGCCTGCACAACGAGGAAAAGGCGCCTATACTGCACGCGTGCGTGCAGGGCATCAACCAGGTCGGCGGCGCGCTGTTCGCGTCCACGCTGACAACGGTGTGCGTGTTCCTGCCCGTGGTGTTCGTCAGCGGTATGGCGCACGACCTGTTCGTTGACCTGGGCCTCACCATCACCTATTCGCTGATGGCAAGCCTGCTGGTGGCGATGACGGTCGTGCCCAGCATGGCCGCAGGCCTCATGCGCAAGAACCGCATGGATCGGCAAAACGGTCTGTTCGCGCGCTTCCAGGCGGGCTATGTGGCGCTGCTGCGCGGCTCGCTGCGCGTGAAGCCCCTGGTGCTGCTTGCCTCCGTCGCGCTGCTGGTGTTCTGCGCGCTGCGCGTGCCGAGCATGGGCATATCGTTCATGCCGCAGGTCAACTCCACGCAGATGACCGCGACATATACGCTCGACGAGGACGGCGACGAGAAGGAACAGCAGCAGGCCGCGCTGGCGCTCATGGAAGACATGATGACCATACAGGGCATAGAGACCGTGGGCCTGACCGGCGGCAGCGGCATAGGCACGCTCATGGGCGGGTCGAATGCGCTGACCTATTACATCATCGTCTCGGAGGACAGCGGCCGCAGCAACGTGCAGATCGCGCGCGACATACAGGCGTTCGCCGACAAGCGGCAGATGGACCTGAGCGTGGAGACGAGCACCATGGACATCTCCATGCTGACGGGCTCCGGCATCTCCATCGACATCACAGGCGAGGACACAGACGTGCTGGCGAGCACCGCGCGCGACGTCGCACAGATCGTGCGCGGCGTGAGCGGCACGACCGAGGTCAGCGACGGCCTCGAGAAGGCCGTGCCGCAGATACGCATCACCGTGGACAAGGAAGCCGCCGCGGACAAGGGGCTGACCGCCGGACAGGTGCTGCAACTGATCGCGACGAAGCTTGCGGGCAAGACGGAGATGACGCAGGTCACGTTCGACGGGAACGACATGAGCGTATACATCGTCGACGGGCGCAACCAGGACCTGCGGCCCGACGATCTGATGAAGCTGGAGATCGAAGTCACATCCGGCGACAAGTCCGAGATGGTGCTCGTGGGCGAGATCGCGGACATCGAGGAAGCCGAGGGCTTCTCGACGATACGCCGCGACGCGCAGAAGCGCGTGGTCTCCGTGTCGTTCCAGGCCGCGGAGGGCGAGAGCATCAACCTGCTGAGCGACCGCGTCGAGGAAGCGCTCGACAGCTATACGCTGCCGGAGGGCTACGAGATCGCGCTGTCCGGCGAGAACGAATCCGTGATGGAGATCATGCGCAACCTGATCTTCATGGTCGCCGTGGCGATACTGCTGATATTCCTGATCATGGTGGGACAGTTCCAGTCCTTCAAATCGCCTTTCATCGTGATGTTCACGATACCGCTCGCCTTCACGGGCGGCCTGCTTGCGCTGATGATCACGGGCATGGATCTCTCGATCGTCGCCATGATCGGCTTCCTGGTGCTGTCGGGCGTCATCGTCAACAACGGCATCGTGTTCGTGGACACGGTCAATCAGCTGCGCATGGGCGGCATGGGCAAGAAGGATGCGCTGATCGAAGCCGGAAGGCTGCGCCTGCGCCCCATACTGATGACCGCGCTGACCACCATACTGGGCATGTCCACGATGGCGCTGGGCACTGGCATGGGCGCGGAGATGATGCAGCCCATGGCCGTGGTCGTGGTGGGCGGCCTGCTCTATGCCACGCTCATGACGCTGTTCGTCGTGCCGTGCCTGTACGACCTGTTCAACGGCGAGAGGATGTCCGTGCGCGCGATGCGCATGGCCGAAGAGGCCGCGGGACTGTCCGGGGAAAGTGAAGAAGTCGCGCCTCCCTCCCCCATGCCTGAACCGACGGAACAGAGATCCAAACCAAGGCACATCCTGAGGAGGAAGGGAAAGAAAGAGGAGGTCCCGCCCGTGGCGAGCATGGAGCCGCCAAAGGCTACGAACGCGCTTGAGGAAACGGAGACCTTCGAGGACGTGACCGCGACGATCGGAACGGACGACGGCACCACGCCAGTGACGACCGAGGCGAAGCCGGAAGAGGCAGCGCCTTCCGAGGACGCGCCCGTCGCGCCCGAGAAAGACCTCGTGCACGAAACGCCGGCCTTAAAGCAGGATAAGGCAGCGCCCGCGCCCGTACAGGCGGAGGCCGAGCAGGCTCCTGCCTCACCTGCTGCCGCGACACAGCAGCCGCCGCAAAAGGCCGGAGGACCGCAGGACATGCCCGGCGTCGACGCCTACGGCCGGCAGGCGGCAAGCCCCTATGGGCAGCCCGTGAACGCCTACGGACAACCCGTGAACGCTTACGGCCAGCCCGCAGCGAATCCTTACGGCCAGCCTGTCAATCCCTATGTGCAGCCTGTGTCGAATCCCTATGTCCAGCCTGTCAACGCCTACGGGCAGCCTGTGGCAAATCCCTACGGCCAGCCTGTCGTCAACGCCTATGGCGCGCCTACGGGCGCGTACGCGCAGCCCGTGGTCAACACCTACGGACAGCCCGTCAGCGCCTACGGGCAGCCCATGGTCAACGCCTACGGGCAGCCTGTCGTGCCAATGCAGCCGGTGATGCCCGTACAGCCGATGGCGCCTGTACAGCCCGCGGTCTATCCGCAGCAGCAGGCCGCGCCCAGGACTCAGCAGGCGAAGCGCGCGAAGAAGGCGACGAACGCCGGCAGCCGCGCACGCCGCCGTGACAGGGTCGAGGGCAAGCTGGAGCGATGAGTCGGAAAGTATCACGAATCACATGAGCAGAGGGCTGTCTCCGAAATGAGACAGCCCTTTGATCGTGGTCATAAGTATCCTGAGGAGTCGTTCTGTTTGACCGTCATATGCCGTCCTCGCCCTGTGTGATTCGCTGTGGGATCCTGGGACCTGGGCGCCATGGATGACGCCCCTACGGATACAGTTCAAGTGATGCTCCCAAGGCAAAACCGATTGCCTTCCCCGTCAGGAAAGGCGGCGCGTGAGCCACTCCTTTGCAATGTCTATCCGCCACGCAGAGCCCCGCATATGCGCAGCGCAGCCATGCGACAATTATTCATTTGAACTGCGCTATGCAACGTCCACCGTAGGGGCGCGATCTGTCGAGCCCTTTCCCCGCAATGATGTATACATCTCAGTGAAACGCCCCGTCTTTCCCACCGTGCCAATGCTGTCAGCTTCGAACAAGGGTATAACAGATCAGGGATATCTTAACCTGCGATACATAGCCCTCGTCGCACGCACAAAACCAACAAGGCCGCCGTGTGCATCCGTTCGCACCGGCGGCCGTGTCTCATCGTTCCCTGCTCTCCGTCACAGTATCCTTCTGCCCCAGGAGAACGTGCGGTTGTAGTATCCCGACGTCAGCGTGCTGACGACGACCTTGTGCTGTCCGGAGGACGCCTGTATGAACCATCCCGCGCCCAGGTAGATGCCCGTATGGTCGCACAGGTCGCTGTCGGAGACCGTGTTGAAGAAAACGAGGTCGCCGCGCTTCAGGTCGGATATGCTCGAGATCTTGGAGTAGTTGTTGTTGTAACCCTGCTCATAGGCCGTGCGCAGCAGCGAGACGCCGCCCTGCTTGAAGCTGTACATCGTCAGTCCGCTGCAGTCGAACGAGCTGGTGCCCGTCGCGCCGAACACATAGGGCTTGCCCAGCTGGTTCTGCGCCACGTATATGATGTATTCGATCCTGGCGCTGTTGGACATGCCGGAGGAATACGACGTGGTCGTGGAGGCCAGCGTGGCCGAGATCGACGTGGAATTGTTGACCTGCGAACCCGAGGAGACCTCCTTGACGCTCTCCGTATCGGCCGCCTTCTTGCCGGAGGGCAGCGACACTGCCGTCGCGGAATACATCCTGCGTATCGTCGCGCTGTCTGCGGCGCCCGTCGTCGACATGCCGTTAGCCGCCTGGAACATCGCCACGGCGTTGACGGTCATCGTGCCGTACGCGCCGTCCGCGCTGGACGTCTTGCTCAGATACCGCAGTGAGTACAGACGCTTCTGCAGGCGCGTGACGTCAGAGCCGTTGTCACCCTTCGTGTACGAGGCCGAGAGCAGGCTGTTGATCGGGCCGTTGCCGCTGAACAGCACGCGCTGCATGGACTGGTCCGCCACGCCGTTGACCGTACGGCCCATCGCCTGCTGGAAGCGGTTGACCGCGTTCTGGGTCTCGGTATCGAACGTCGCGTCGGGCGCGAGGTCGAAGTAGCCCATCAGCAGGAGCGCCTTCTCGAGCGTCGATACGCTCGACCCCGTCGAGCCCGTCGACAGCGAAGCGAACTGCTGGCGGCTCAGGTCCGCCGTCTGTATGAAGCCCACCGTGCCGCTGTACTGCACATAGGCCCAGTCGGATGTGAAGGCCGTCACCGTCACGTCCGTGCCGATCGGTATGGACGTGTGGACAGATTCGGTCGAGGCGGACTTGTAGAACTCGACGCCGTTGCGCACCACGGTCGCGGAGAAAGTCTCGACCGTGTAGCCCTTGATCGGGTCGTATTCGGTCAGCGCGCTCAGCTTGCAGTAGCCGTAGTTGCCGTTCAGCATGATGTACGCCCAGTCGCCCGACGTGCTGATGAGGGACACCTGCCTGCCCTTCTTGAGCGTGCCCAGCTTCTTCGACGAGGTGGAGGCCTTCTCGTAGACCTTCATCGAGCTGTCCCTGACTTCCATGGTCTTCGTGGCGGTCGGCTGCGGCGTGGCAGCCGCTTCAGAGGGGACTGTCGACGAGGACTGGCCCAGCGCCGCCGCGAGCATATAGCCGTAGTTTCCGTTCTTTTCGACATAGGCCCACTGTCCGCTCACGCTGACCAGGTTCACGTTCGCGCCCTGTCTGAGCGTGCCAAGCTTCCTGGACGCCGCGCTCGCCTCCTGATAGACCTGCGCGGTGGTCGCCG
>SVGK01000345.1 GCA_015056395.1 Clostridiales bacterium | reverse complement strand
CGACGATGCCGTGCATGTGCCTCGACGATGAATTCGAGAGTATGTCCAGAAGCAGCCCGTCGTCTATGGACAGATTCGTGTCGACATAGTACTTGATCGCGCCGTCCTCGACGCGGAACTGGCGCTTGAGCGTCATCCGGCCGCCGATACGGCCGGATGGGCTTTCATAGGACGCCTCGCCGGGAAGGCTGTCGTAATACAGCCCGCTGATGGGCGCGCGCCAGTCATAGACCATCAGCTCGCCCTTTGCGTCCGACAGGCTGTTCAGGCCTATGTAGATGCGTTCCGGCGCGTCCTCGCCCTCCTCGCAGAAGTCCACGCGCGCGAAGAACGGCCTCAGCAGCATGCTGCGCGCGCGGTCGGCCATGCGGTCGGCGAACCGCCTGCGCGCCTGGAAGCGGCCGACCTCGCCCGCCAGCGCCTGCATCTCCTCCGGCGATATGGCCGTGGGCCGCATGCGCAGGTCGTCCCAGGCATCCGCCAGTATCATGTTTATGGATGCGTCATGGCTGGTCGAGATCTCGTTCGACTCAGCGATCAGCTCAAGGAGGCGCCGCTGCACGCCGACGGCATATGCGCGCTCCCGTTCAAGCTCTTCCCGATCGATCATGGTATCCCTCCGGACAGGTCCCTGGAATGGTCTTTTGCGCGCGTCCTCGATGTGTTCAGTCAGTTTTGCAAGACGCCTCCGGTCCTTTCGCCACACAGTTCGGTGCGTGCCGTTCAGACGCCCTCCGTCAGCGGCAGCAGACCCAGTATATGGCGTCCCTGGCAGTTCAGGCGCACGTCCGCGCCGGGCCCGGGCATCATGTCCCGCTTGTCCGCATTCAGATAGACGATGTGCTCGTCGTCCTCCTTTGGCATGAACACGCGCACGGGCAGCACACGCACGCCGTCCTGCAGCTCCTCCTTGTCGGAGATCTCCACCACGGTGCCCGCGATCTCGCGGGAGAGGCCGTTGTGTATACCCCGCAGGAATTTGCGGTAGTTGACGCACGGCACGATGAATTCGAGTATCATGAAAAGCGCATATATGAACAGCGCCGCCGCGCCCACCATGGCCAGCGGCTCGATGCGCTTTGTGATCGCGAAGACGAAGACAGCCAGCGGTATCGCGACGCCTATGGCCAGCATGATCCAATACTTCCTGATGCGGCCTGTGATGACGGCCTCGTCTTGTTCGGTATACATCGGATGTCTCTCCCTTCTTCAGGTACGTGCCAGCGTGCCGAAGCACTCGGGGCGGTGGAAATCCGGCTTAGGCGCGGCGATGGGGTTCCATGCGCCGAAGTGCGGATGGATGCTCTCGTCGCAGCAGTAGAAGTTCGCGCGCATGGGTCGGCCATGCTGCGGCGCCGCGCCGAACAGTGCCTCTATCAGCGCAAAGGATATGCGGTAGCGCACGGCCCACCAGCCGCCCTCGTGGCGCGAGACCTGAAGCCCCCAGCCTTCCGGCGGCTCGGGCAGCAGCGCGCGCCCCTCGCGTCCCGGGCCCATGCCCATCAGCGCCGCGCCGCCCGCGTTCACCTCGACGTTCATGTAGCGTGTGTTGCCCTCGATCGGCATCAGGAAGCACTCAAGGCAGCTGTCGAGCCATACAGGCCCGTTCCATACCGTCGCTGAGGCGCGTATAGACGGCTCATAGGCGGCAAGCAGCACGTTGAAGCCCGCGTCGTCCTCCGTCATCCACGCGCAGGCCCGGGGCCTGTAGCCGCTCTCGTCCCACGGATACTCGCAGATGGGCGCACAGGGCACCGCGCGGCAGAAGCCTTCCCGCTCCGGGTCGAACACGCGGCCCGTGAGCGCCGGCAGCGGCTCCGCGCTCCTTATGACATCGTATCTTTTCATCGTTCAGTATACCATGCGGCTCAGCCGTCCTCGCCCACGATCACGTCCCAGATGCGCTGCAGGTCGTCCGCGTTGTAGTAGTACAGCGTGATCTTGCCCTTGTCCTGGTCGCCGTCCAGGCGCACGCGCGTGCCGAACACCTCGCGCGCGGTGCTCTCCAGCTTTCCCAACTGCGGATCCTTCTTCACGTGCGGCTTCGCCGGCTCTTCCTTGACCGGCTGCGCGCAGATGCGCTCGAGCTGGCGCACGGACCATCCCTGCTGCACCGCCAGGTTCGCAAGCTGCACCTGACGTCTGGGGTCCACGGCGACCAGCGCGCGGGCATGGCCCGCGGAAAGCTGGCCCTCGCGCAGCATGCGCAACACCGCCTCCGGCAGGTTCAGCAGGCGCAGCAGGTTCGCCACGGCGGGGCGGCTCTTGCCCAGCCGCTCCGCGACCTTCTCCTGCGTGAGCCCCGCCTCGTCCATCAGACGGCGCACGCCCATGGCCTCTTCTACGGGGTTCAGGTCGTCGCGCTGCAGGTTCTCTATGAGCGCAGCCTCAAGGCGCGTCTGCTCGTCCCAGTCGCGCACGATGGCGGGTATCTCGTTCAGGCCCGCGATGCGCGACGCGCGGTAGCGCCGCTCGCCCGCGATGATGGTGTAGCGCCCCTCCTGGCCGGGCGCCACGATGATGGGCTGCAGC
>SVGK01000344.1 GCA_015056395.1 Clostridiales bacterium | reverse complement strand
TCAAAACAGTGGCAAGCACGCAAACACCCCCCAGCAATAATGAGTAATGAGTAATGATTAATGATTAATCAGGCGGACCGGCGTTCCGGCAATTGATTCCGAATTCCGCATTCCGAATTATCAGAAATTGACCCAGTCGAACCACCGCAGGTGCTGCGCGTACGTCCTGAGCACCGTGTAGCCCGATTCGATCGGATAGAACATGATGAACAGTACGAGCGACGCGGCCATCAGCGCCCCGCTCGCGGCCCAGAAGCCCTTCCGCGACTTCGTCCGGATCCAGTCCAGAGCCAGCACTCCCGCGATGATGATGAACGGCACGCTTGCGAAATAGTGGTATATGAACGTGGACCGGGGCACGAGCACCCACGGCAGGAACTGCGACAGGAAGCCTATGATCGTGAGCACATACGCGCGGTCGGCGCGCCTTGTGAACGCGGCGCGTATCGCTACGAAGAACAGCGCAGCCAGGCAGAACCAGAACACCGCCGGGTTGCCCATGCACGATATGGACGACACGTAGCCGTCCGCCACGAAGTCCGAACCGGAATAGTACCACATGGGCCATGCGATCACGGGCCACTGGTACCACTGCGAGCGGAACGGGTGCGTGTCGCCGCTGAGGCCCGCGTGATAGTTGTACATGCTCTTTTGCAGCTCGCATATCTGCCTGAAGCGCTGGAAGCTCAGCATGTCCCCGAACGAATGCACGCCGTTGTACTGCAGGTGCCAGTAGTACGAGAAGTAGTATATCGCCACCGGTATCAGCACGAAGAACGCCACGCAGAACGCGAGCGTGCCCATGCAACGCTTCGGGAAGGCCTTCGCCATTTCGCCCATGCCGAGCGCTTCGTCCTGCGCCTCGACCGCCTCACGCCAGTGCCGCCAGAGCGTCGCAAAGAATATGATCGCAAGGCCGGCGGAGGCGTACAGGCATATCCACTTGGTCGCCCAGCCCAGGCCCATGCTCACGCCGCACAGCCCCAGCACGGCAAGCGAGCGGCGGAAGTCCTGCTTCGTGTGCCAGCGCATCTGCGCATAGCGGAACATGAAGAAGTACATCACCATGATCCAGAACACCGAGTAGCTGTCTATGGTCGCAAGCCTGGTCTGCGTGAAGTGCATCGAATCCACGCTCAACAGGAACATGGCGATGGCCGAGAGCGCCGTGCTCTTTGTCAGCTGCTTGACGATCAGGTACATCATGGGCACCATCAACACGCCCATCAGCGTGCCCATGAAGCGCCAGCCGAACGGCGTCATGCCGAACAGTTCGATGCCGATCATCATCATGACCTTGCCGAGCGGGGGATGGGTGTACTCATAGGTCTGCAGCCCGTGCAGATGCTCGTACGCGGTGCGCGGGTGGTAGATCTCGTCGAAGTAGGTGCCCACGTAGTAGCCGGGCGCGTCGGGTATGGTGTCCTGCTCGTCCAACAGCGCCTCCGCTTCCGCCGGGCCTTCGATCATCGTCACGGGCAATACCTGCCCCTCTTCGTCGTTGAAGCCGACCTCCATGAGCTTCAGGCCCGGCGACACGGGCGCTATGCGCACGTAGCGCGCCTGCTGGAACGGATAGCTCTCGCCCTCGTAGCCGTTGTAGGCGACGAATGCGCTGCCGTCCTGCGGATCGACGGTCGCCTCGTTCAGCGTGTTGTTGTTTTCATCGACAGGGCGGAACCACAGCCAGCGGAATATCACGCCCTGGTTGTACTGCGCGTACACGGGCTGGGTCCAGGTCTCCCCATCGTTCGAAAGCTCGACGGTGAAGTTGCTGGAGCAGATGTTCCCGTAATAGAGCATCTTGAAGCGCTCGACATCGCCCAGGTCGAACACGATCTGCTCGCCGGGCAATGTGGAGGTCCACGTGGTCTGTGGCGCGGCCATGCTGCCCAGGTTCACAAACGCCGTCACGCCGTATACGACCGTCATGCCCGCCATCAGCGCGATGTCCATCCACCTGAGGCGCAGCCTGTGGTCCCTGGGCGCGGTCAGCCGAATGCGTGCCGGGCTCTCCGGTTCGGGCGCGCGCTCGGGCAGCACCAGCACGTGGCCGGCAAAGCATATGTCGCCCGCCGTCCACGCCACGAACAGCGTGTTTAGCACACTCAGCACGCTGAGAGGCCGGTTGAGCCAGTCCTCGGAGGGCTGCAGGTGGCCGTAATTCGCCTCGGTCATGCCGCCCTGCAGCACCAGCACCTCGTTCAAAAACAGCGTGACGGAGAGCACCGTGACCGCGACCAAAAGCCGCCTGTCGCGCGTCTGTATGAACGCAAGAAGCAGCAGCAGCAGCGCGGGATAGGCATATCTTTCGTGTATCATGGGCCCGAACGCGCAGATCAGCATGATCAGCGCGCCGCCCGCCAGCGGCAGGCTGCCCGCGCGGCGCGACCTGGCGTACAGCGCGACGCAGTAGGCATAGCTCAGGCCGAAGCAGATCCACGCGATCACGGACACCGCGGCGTGCCCGTCCATTCCCGCCCAGTTCATGCCGAACAGGTACCACAGGTTGAGCGCGTTCACGTCCATATAAGC
>SVGK01000064.1 GCA_015056395.1 Clostridiales bacterium | reverse complement strand
TTCCGATCACCCCATCGCCCGTCGCCGATCACTGTGACAGCAGACCGTAGGAGGTTCGTCAAGGATGGCGGTCGGACAAGGTGCTATGTTGATCATACTATTTTTCGTTCCAATCTGATTTTTCGACCCAATAATGAAATGTAAACCATGTCCCTGCACAATTTGTAAAGGATGTCATTACACTATACAATTCATGGTTCCTCCGCGCCGCTATGTAAACAGTGCGGCCCATCCGTAACTCCCCTGACACAATCATACCGCATCCCGGGTTTGATGTCAATAACCATACGGGCCAGATACGCCCCTTGCCCCGTTCTTTTTTTCAAAAGGTCACAACTGTGTTCACACTCAATTCAAAATAAGTGCTATAATAGTATCCGAGGCTTGAAGCATCCGCTTATGGATGCCCGGACGATATATCCCAAAGGAAGGAGACATACAATGAACGCAAAGGACGGATTCCGGAAATTCCTGCATTCGCCGTGGGTTTTCCTGGTGCTGTTCGCCGCTGTGCTGCTGCTGGTCAACCTGATCGGCGGCACGAACAACTATTCTATGGAGATCAACTATTCCGAGTTCCTTAAGATGCTGGACGAAGGCGAGGTCGCCTCCGTGGTCGTCACGAACGACACGCTGACCATCACGCCGAAGTCGCACGGCATCAACCAGCCGGCCATATACACCACGAAGGTCGTGAACAACGATGCGCTGGTGGGCGAGCTGCGCGCCGCCAACGTGGAGTTCTCCGCAAAGACGCCCGCGCAGCCCATATCCATATTGGACATCGTGATGAGCGCATCCTCGCTTTTGCTGATGGGGCTCATGATCTACTGGCTGGTGTCGATCTGGCGTGCCACGCGCAGCAAGGGAGAGAACGGCAAGTCCTCCGGCCTGGGCGGCTTCGGCGGCTTCGGCTTCGGCAAGAGCACGGCCAAGCAGTTCGACGTGCAGAACACCACCACGCGCTTCACCGATGTCGCCGGTCAGGACGAGGCCAAGGAATCGCTGATCGAGATCGTCGACATACTGAAAAACCCCGGCAAGTACACCTCCGTGGGCGCGGAGATCCCCAAGGGCGCGCTGCTGGTGGGCCCTCCCGGCACCGGCAAGACGCTGCTGGCCAAGGCCGTCGCCGGCGAGGCGGGCTGTCCGTTCTTCTTCGTCAGCGGTTCGGCGTTCGTCGAGATGTTCGTGGGCACGGGCGCGGCGCGCGTGCGCGACCTGTTCCAACAGGCGGCCAAGAAGGCGCCCTGCATCGTGTTCATAGACGAGATCGACGCCATAGGCAAAAAGCGCGACGGCACGGGCCTTGGCAGCAACGACGAGCGCGAGCAGACCCTGAACCAGCTGCTGGCCGAGATGGACGGCTTCGACCCGGAGAAGGGCATCATCGTGCTGGGCGCGACCAACCGCCCCGAGATACTGGACAAGGCGCTGCTGCGCCCCGGCCGCTTCGACCGCAGGATCCCCGTCGAGCTGCCCGATATGAAGGGCCGCGAGGAGATACTGCAGGTGCACGCCCGCAAGAAGACCATGGCCCCCGGCATCAACCTGAAGCGCGTGGCGGACGCCACGCCCGGCGCGTCCGGCGCGGACCTGGCGAACATACTGAACGAGGCGGCACTGGCGTGCGTGCGCGACGGCCGCTCCTCCGTGACGCAGGCGGACCTGGACAAGGCCACCGAGTACGTGCTGGCTGGCTCCGAAAAGAAGAGCATGGTCATATCCCCCGAGGAGAAGCGCATCATCGCCTATCACGAGATAGGCCACGCGCTGGTGGCGCTCAAGCAGGGCGGCGCGCCGGTGCGCAAGATCACGATCATACCCCGCACGAACGGCGCGCTGGGCTTCACGATGCAGGCGGACGAGCAGGAGCACGTCCTGCAGACCAAGGAAGATCTGAAGAACCGCCTGCAGGTGCTCGTCGCGGGCCGCGCGGCGGAGGAGCTGATGTTCGAGACCTGCACCTCCGGCGCTTCGAACGACATCGAGCGCGCCACGGCGATCGCGCGCAACATGGTCACGCGCTTCGGCATGAGCGACACGATAGGCCTTATGGCGCTGGACACCGTCGTGGATCCCTATCTGGACGGCTCGCTCAAGTCGAACGCCTCCGAGGAGGCCGCCGCGAAGGTCGAGGCCGAGATGAAGCGCCTGATCTCCGAGGCCTACGAGGGCGCCATGAAGGTGCTCAAGGAGAACGCCTCCACGCTGAACCATCTGGCGGAATACCTGCTGATGCACGAGAACATCACGGGCGAAGAGATGGTGCAGCTGGTCGAGGAGGAAAAGAAGACGGCGGTCATGGAGCCCGCGGACGCGGCGATGTGACCGAAGCGGAGGAAAATGCATGTAAATGCATGCCGGGCAGGCGCAAAAGCGCCTGCCCGGTCTTTTCGTCTGTAGGCCCGTATCCGGTAGTGTTGCCTTTCCCGGCGGCCGATGTCGTCGACCCAGGGTGATCCCGTGTATACAGCACAGCCGCATTTGCAGATCATGGATCGTAGCGGCGGCTATCAGCCGCCATGTCTCCCGCATCCGCACACGCGACGCGGACGCGGCATGCCGCGTCCCTACGGAAAACGGCGGCATTCGTTCCGCAGCCGATCTCCACGTCGATACGGGAATGGCCGGGCGGACGCCATGAATGGCGTCCCTACGAAAGGTCCGTTCGCACCCGATGCGGCCTCCTGCCCCTGTCCCCCACATCCCTCGACTCCCAAATCCCGAAACACCGCAACATCCAGCGAAGCGCCATTTCCAAATTCCGAATTCCTAATTCCGAATTCCGAATTTATAATCATCCCCTTCCCGCCTCCAGCAGAAACAGCCACCAGTGGAACGGCTCCGTTCTCCTGTAGCTCAGGTCCAGGCCCGTCCTGTCGCGTATGTCGAGCACGATCTCATTGATGTCCCATTCGAACGACAGCGCGCCGCCTTTCCCTTCATGCGCGCCCTCATGCTCGGACGGATACCCGCGCAGGAACTCCGCGGCCGCCCACAGCACGTCCTCCCGCCTGTGGCCCGTGTCCCCGCCGAACAGCAGCCCGACGAGCTCCGCATAGGCCCCATCGTCCGGGATGCGCCGAAGCAGCGGCAGCGCCATGAGCCACACGCGGTAATCCGTGGCGACGGGCACGTTCTCGCCCGCGATGCAAAGCACCTCGGGCGGCGCGTCCATCGCCAGATTCGGCCGCGTCACGTTTCCATGAAGGCGGGGCTCCCGTCTTCGATGGCATACCTTCCGCATACGATGTCCCCCGACAGCTCCAGCAAGAACGTGATGCGGCCGCGCGCGGCGTCCAGCATGCCCGGCACGACGACGCAGCCGTCTGCGCGCCAGGCGCGCATGCCCTCGCCTCCGAACAGCACCAGCGCGGGCACGGCCGCCTCCCCTCCGAGCGGCAGGGAGAACGCGTGCCGCGCGACGAAATCATATGCCGGGTCGCCCTCGTACAGCGCAAGCGCCTGCGCGACGCTGGGGCGGTAGGCCGCAATATACGTGACGGGCGCGGCCCGGGACGGATAGTCGCGCACGACCGCGTCCGCGCCGTAGTCCAGGCGGAGCACGCTCGTGAGCCCCACGGGCGTCCACGTCGGCGCAAGTCCGCCGGTGCCCGACGTGTCCAGACAGACCATCGTCTCGCCCCTGTCGAGTTTGCGAAGCGCCATGCCGTCAGCCCTCCTCGAAGTAGTCCACGCGCACGTCCAGCGTGACCGACGCGCAGCGCCCGTTCGAGAAGTCCGCGCCCGTCAGGCCGTCCACGGCGATGCCCGTCGCGATGCGCCGGCCGGGCAGCGCGGGCAGGCATCCCGCGGCGTCCTGCGCCTCGATCCACACGGCGACCTCCCGCGCGCGCTCGAACGCGCACAGGTTCGCGTCGTCGTTCGGGCTCTGCGTGAGCAGGTCGAAGCGCGTCAGCGCAAAGCGGTACTGCCGCTCGCGCCCGGTCTGGAAGCGGCACAGCTCCACGTCCTCCTCCGGCACGACCACGGCGCCCGCGCCGTCCGTGCGCGCCGCGGCAAAGAACAGCTCGTCAAGCGCCGGGCACTGCCTGAGCCAGTCCCACACGGCGCGTTCAACAGAATCCGTCATGATGCTCCTCCCTTCATTCGATCGATTCCCCCATAGCGACATAGTGCGGCAGCGGCCAGCCCGCGCCCGTGCGCGCCTCCGTGCGCGTCACGCGGAACGCACACGGCGTGGCGCGGCAGAGCGCGGCCGCCTCGGCGGGCTTGAGCGGCGCGTCGCACGCATGCGCGCCGGGCAGCAGCATGTCCCCGAGCGAGGGCGGCGTCTGATCGGCCGGTATCACGGCGCTGCATATAGGCCTTGCGTACACCTGTCCCGCCGTCCTGCCGTCCGCGGTGATGCGCCTGAACGCGCATCGCCTGAGCGCCTCCGGCACGTACAGGTCGCGCACGACGCCCTGCGCGTCCGCCGCGCGGCGCAGCCGCAGCAGCGTCGCCTGTTCCTGACAGAACGGATACATATGCGCTCTCCCCTCCTTATTGCCCGCAGTACAGAAGCGGCGTCCCCTCGCCGTCCGCCTCGTCCTCCAGCCAGAGCCGTATCACGGCGCCGTCGCGCCTTGCGTCCCACGCGCCCGCGTCGGCATAGCGCACGCGCAGGTCGCCGTTTTGCTGCTCCACGACCCGCCGTCCGGACGCCTCGGCCTCCTCCGCGTACAGATCGATAAGCTCCGCAAGGCACATGCGCGCGCACGCGCGCAGCGGCCTCTCCTCCCTGAGTCGCCCGAACGTCGCGCTGTCCAGGCGCCGGGCGGCGCGCGCCTCCAGCGGGGCAAAGTCCGCCCTTGCGACATCGCCGCCCATCGTCACATAATCGTCGTAGGTAAGCATGGTCAGCTCGCCTTGCAGTGGACGTAGACGCCCGAGAGCTTGTTGTCGAGCACGCGCGCGATGCCCACGGTGCGGTAGCCGAACTTCCACGCGTCGGCGTCCGGGTTCTGCTCCGGCGCGATCACCTTGGGCACGATGTGCTTCTGGTACTGCAGCACGGCGGTCGGGTGCACCAGCAGGAAGTTGATGTCCGCGCCGGTGCGGCTGTAGCCGTCGTTCCCCAGCGTGATCGCCGTGGAAAAGCGGCTCTGCGGCACCACGATGACGCTGGCCGCCAGATCCATCGCCGCGCGCGAGGCCGTGGTGTCCAGGTCGTCCACCGCGCCCTTCAGCGCCGACGTGATGAACAGCACGCGCCCGTCACCCGGCACCTCGCCGTCATCCATGGCGGCATGCGCAGCGCGCAGCGCGTTGATGACGGCCTGGCCCGTGGAGAGCGTTCCGGTGGTCTTGCCCACGCCCGCGGTCGAGGCGTAGGCGGCCATGCGGAAGGCGTCCAGCTCCGGCACCACCTTCGTGCGTATGAACTCGCTCGACAGGTGGCCGAAGGCGATGGCCGCCGTCTCCGCGTCGTCCAGCGAATCGACCTGGAACATGCGGCCGCGGTCGTAGTTGCAGCGCACGGTCTCCGTGGTCAGCGTCACGTCGCCGGCCGCGTAGCCGGTGTTGCGGTCGTAGTCCGCCAGGCCGGAGAGCGTCATCTTGGGCAGTATCAGCTCGTTGGCGCTGCTGCCCTGGCGCGCAAGCTCCTGCGCGCCGTCGAGTATGCCGGTCAGCGCGTTCAGCTTGTAGACCTCATCCAGAAGCGGCACGCACTGCTTGAACAAAGCGATGGTATTGGGCAAATCGAACACTTCCTTTCCTTGATCGTCGGTCCCTGGTCCGTCAGTTGCTTCCGGGCTTGTCCAGCCGCATCACGGCGCGCAGTTTCGCAAGCCCCTCCTCCACGTCCGTCACGAGGCCGGGCATGGCCATGGGCGGCAGGGGCGGGTTCCTGCCCGCGAAGTAGCCCTGCCCCTCCGTGAGGGCGTCGAACACCTCCCTGTCGCTCAGCCCCGCATTCGCCGGCGCGTCCAGTGCCTGCCTGAAGTCCTCTAATACCAGGTCGTTCAGGCGCGCGTGCACGAACGTGCGCCCGTCCATGGCCTGCTCCATGCGCACCTGCAGCGCATCGCGGGCCTCCTTCGCCGCCTCCTCCTGCCTGCGCCTCTCGTCCTCGGCGCGGTAGCGCTCGATCGTCCTGCGCGCCTCCTCGAGTTGGGAAGCCAGCTCTTTCGTAGTATCGTTCAGCTGTTCATCCATGGTCTGTCTCCTTTCAAATGCTTGTAATGGAAAAAGAGGGGGTGTGTGGCAATTCAGAATTAAGAATTCAGAATTCAGAATCAATGGCCTGATCGCTGCGATGCGAATGGCGGATGACGGAACGCGCGATGACGTTCCTCGCAGAGATGCAGGAACCTATCCGCCGACCGGACTGACGCCATGAATGGCGTCCCTACGAAGTCTGCGTGAAGCGTCGGGTCCCCGGCCATCGGCTGGCAATTCAGAATTAAGAATTCAGAATCAATGGCCTGATCGCTGCGATGCGAATGGCGGATGACGCAAAGCACGCACCAGCCCGTCGACCGGGCGGACGCGGCATGCCGCGTCCCTACGGAGTCTGCGTGAAACGTCAGGTCCCTCGGCCACCAATTGTTAACTGTTCACTGTTCACTGTTGATTCCTCCCTCCGCGGGCGCACCAAGGCGCGCCCCTACATTCCTCACTCCGCGGGCACACCAAGGCGCGCCCCTACAATCCTCACTCCTAACTCCTCACTCCTCACTCTCCCGCTCTCCTCCACACGCGGTTCATCGCGTACCTCACCGCATCTATCGCGTGGTTGTCCCTGTCGGGCAGCTGGTCCACCGGCGTCCCGTACCTGTCGCGCTCATACTCATACCGCGTGAATTCGCGCGCCGCGTGCGGGCATCGCGTCGGATCGATCACGATCTCATCGAGCGACTGCAGCCACTTGATCCCCGCGCGCACGCTCCCCGGCCCCTTCGCCGCGGCGACGCACCGCACGCCGTAGGCGCGCATGTCGGCGATGGACTTCTGTTCTGCGCTGTCGGCGACCACCTCCTCGCCGGGCTGTATACGCCCCGTCTCGATGAGCGTGCGCGCAAGCGTGCGGTTGTCCATGCGGAGCGCCCGCAGCTCGTCGAACACGGTCAACCGCCGCCGCGCGGGCTCCCAGGCACAGCGCACGAAGTGCATAGGATCCGGGTACCACCCCCAGTCGAGGCCCAGGCGAATGTCCGAAAACGCCCTTAGCTCCTCGTCCGTCACGGTCCGAAGCGCCACGTTCTCGAACACCTGTCCGCCAAGGCCCGTGACCTCGCCTAAGTACATGTGCCTGTACGCGCCCGGATCGGCGCGCCTGAGCTCCTCCGCCGCGGCCAGAAAGCTCTCGCCCAGCCAGTCCCCGGGAAGGTCGAGATAGGTGGACGCGTGCACGAGCCTGTCCGGCCGCGCGCTGAGCGCCTCCTCGTTGACCCAACTCGAGAACGACTTGGGCGGATTGTAGCTGCACAGCGTGACGGCGTCCCCCCGTCCGCGTATCACGCTGGCCTGTATCTGCCGTATGGCGTCCATATCCGGGAATTCGGCGAGCTCCTCGAACCAGAGATAGGCGAACCTCCCGCGCGCGAGCTTGATCGACTTGGACTTCGCGGGGTCGTCCGCGCCCCGAAACAGTATGCGTTGTTCGCCGTGCGCGCCGCTCAGCGCGATCTCGAGGGGCGCCTTCCTGAACGCCGCGCGCCCGTTGAGCCCCAGCCGCTCCACGGCCCAGCGCATCTGTTCATACACGCTCTCGCGCAGCGTCGCGCCCACGCGCCGGTATACGACGGCGTTGGCCTCCGGGTCCCGCAGCATGCCCAGGAGTATCTCCAGCGAAAGAAACGTGCTCTTGCCGGAGCCGCGCCCGCCCTTCAGCCAGACCTCCCTGTGCCTGAACTCGCGCAGGTCCTCGTGCACTGCGCGGAACGACGGCGGTATCAGCGATGAAAGGCGCAGCTCCTCAGTCATCGTCCGGGGCGTGCAGATCGTCCACGATCGTCGCCGCCGTCTCCAGCGTCAGATGCTGGCTGTCCTGCAGGCCGCATACGGCCGACGCGACCATCCGCGCGAACGACGCATTGTACAGGCCCAGCAGCGCGTTCTGCACGAGGAAATCGCGCTGCATGTCCCGCGCCCGCTCGCAGGCCTCGCGGAAGTACGCATGCGCCTCTTCCCACTGCGCCAGCGTGCGCACGCACACGCCCTGCTTTGCGGCAAAGCCCTCGAACGTGGGCAGCGGGTTGGCGATGCGCCGCAGGCTCTCCTGCCGCACCTCGCCGTTGGAATGCCACGCCGTATCGATGGACTCGCTGTACGGCGCGCCGCTGAAGTGGCGGATCAGCGCATCAGCCGTCTCGCGCGTGCATTTCTGTGTCGCCATGGCTCAAAACCTCCTTTCGCCTTGATGGAAAGAGTATATTACGGCGGATGTGTTGCGGTGTGTTGAGTTCGAAGCGAGGAAGGACGGTGACAGATCCAGAATCCCTGGCCGGAAGGCGATCTCAGATGACCGGTATACGCCGCCCCATATCCTGCCAAACGCCAAAAACAAAATAAGACGGGATCTCTCCCGTCTCATACACGTCCGTATCCGCAGTTAATCCCACTCGAATCCCACGGCCCGCAGGAAGGCCCTTGCGATGGCCATGCAGCCCGTCTGGTTCGGATGTATCCTGTCCCAGGCGATGTTCGCGGGGTGCATGTGCCTGAACAGCTCGTCCCACATCGCCTGCAGGTCCACGCACGTCAGCCCGTACTCCGCCGCCAGCGCCTTCACGATCTCCCCGTATTCGTCCATGCGCGCGCGCATGGGGTCCTGCCGGTTCGGTTCCATAAAGTAGGGCGTCATCAGCACCATGCCCTTCACGCGCGGAAGCGTGGCTTCGATCAGCTTCTTATATGTCGCGCGGTACTCCTCCGGCGGCACGTGTTCCTCGGGCTGCTCGGGCGAATCGAACTGACGCCACACGTCGTTGATGCCGATCAGCACGCTGACCCAGTCCGGCTTCAGGTCGAACACATCTTCCTGCCAGCGCATGTCCAGATCCCTGATCTGGTTGCCGCCTATGCCCATGTTGACCACGCGCAGGTGCATATCCGGCATGGCGCAGCCCAGCAGCGCACCGACGTCCGCGACGTAGCTCGTGCCCCAAGCGTTGAAAAGCCCCTCGCCCACGGGGCGCTTGCGGTCGTAATCGGAGATCGAATCGCCTATGAAGAGTATCTTGTCATGCGGTGAAAAGAGCATCGTCCCGACCTCCTTATCAGTCGAAGAAAAGCGGCTGACGCAATTCATACGCCAGCCGCTCACATGGATCAAACAGGTGCCTTACGCCTCAGCGGGCGCGCCGACGGGGCAGGTGCCCGCGCAAGCGCCGCAAGAGATGCAGGTATCCGCGTCGATCTCGTACTTGCCCGCGCCTTCGCTGATCGCGCCGACCGGACACTCGTCTGCACACGCGCCGCACGCGATGCAATCATTGCTGATCTGATATGCCATGGAATACACCTCCTCAATCAAGTGACCTCATTATACCCTGTCCGAAACGAAAAAGCAATAGCTCGACGCAAAGATTAGCGTTTGGTAACCCAAAGATTAGTTCCGTATAACTCAGGGCTCGGAGGCGATGCCGGTCTGCGGGATGTACAGCCCCAGCGCCCGTTCATCAGTTGTTGAAGTACACCAGCTCGTCCTTCGGCGGCTTTGCCGGCGTGATGTTCGTGGCGATCAGGTTGATGCCGTCGCGCCCGTGCGGCGCGCTGTAGCCGGCTTCGACCTTGGCCGTGAGCATGATCCACGCGTTCTCCTTGGGCAGCGTGCCCTTCACCTTGCACAGGTAGCCTATACCGCCTATGTCGTTGGCGCAGCACGTCATGGCGTGGCGGCCGAACAGCATGCAGTTCTTCGGCAGCCCGTCCATGCGGAACGCGCGTCCCTTGACGTATATGGTCTTGCCGTCGTAGCGGTCGGCGTGGTCCAGCGCGTCCAGATAGAACGTGCCGAACTGGTCGTCCTTGATCTCTATGATCGGCGCGTTCACGTCGTAGGGCAGGTCCTCGTCCGCGACGCCGTCGTCCATGGTGCCGTCCGTGTTCTCAAAGAATATGCGGCAGGTCGGGTTCATGGCGAGCACCGCGCGCCGCCACGGGCTCTTCGCGGTCGCTGGCGTGCAGCGGTTGAATATGACCAGGTCGGCCTCCTTCAAACCGTCGGCCATGAACGTGCGCATGTTCTTTAAGTACACGTCGAACGTCGTGGCGTCCACAAGGCATATGATCTGCGCCAGGTCCCAGTTTTCAGGCTTGGTCGCGGCGTAGAGGTTCCCCAGCAGCCACGTGGCGTTGAACTCTATGATGATGCGCTCCGGGCGGTATTCCCTGTCCAGCTCGACGAGCTTGCCGCCGGACATGTCCTCGGGCTCGTTCAGTGTGACCAGCACGGCGTTGGCCTTCTTGAGCACGGCCTCGTCGTACTCCTCTTCGCCCTCCTCGCACTGTATCAGGAGCGTGCGCTCGCCTTCGGAAAAGCCCTCGTCCTGCAGCATTTCCGTGATGAATTTCGTCTTTCCGCTCTCCAGAAAGCCAGTGATGATGTATACGGGTGCATTCATTTTGATCTACCTCGATCGGGAAATTCAGAATCGACAGCTTGTCTTCTTCATTCGAGGCCGAACGCTTCCCTGATCGCCTTCTCGTTCAGCTTCACGCCGATCACGCACAGGCGGCCGGTGTAGTCCGCCGGGCCATAGCGGAAGTCGCTCTCGCCGGGCACGTAGTCGAAGTGCAGCCACTTGCCGTCCGCCACGGGCACGATGCCCTTCGCGCGCAGCACGCTTCCGAAGCGCGCTTCGTCGGAAAGCTCCGCAAGCACGGCGCGCACCGCCGCCTCGTCGAACTTCTTCGGCGTCTCCACGCCCACGTTGTCGAAGATCTCGTCCGCGTCGTGGTCATGGTGGTGGTGATGATGGTCGTGGCCGTGATGGTGGTGGTGATGCTCGTGCTCATCCTCATCGTGATCCTCATCGTGATCATGATGGTGATGATGCTCGTGCTCATCCTCGTCATGGTCGTCGTCGTGGTCGTGATGGTGGTGATGCTCGTGCTCATCCTCGTCATGATCGTCGTCGTCATGGTCGTGATGATGATGGTGCTCGTGCTCATCGTGGTCGTCGTCGTCATCGTGATGATGGTGGTGATGATGCTCGTGCTCCGGCAGGTCGTCGATCGTCAGCAGGTAGTCCGGCGATTCAATGGTCGAAAGTATCGTCGCGGGCTCCAGCTCGTCCCACGGCGTCGTGATGATGCGCGCCCTGGCGTTGTGCTCGCGCAGCAGCGCCACGGCCTTCTCGATCTTGTCCTGCGTGGTGAGCTGCGTGCGGCTCAATATGATCGTCTCGGCGGACTCTATCTGATCGTTGAAGAACTCGCCGAAGTTCTTGATGTACATGCGCACCTTGGTCACATCCGCGACGGTCGCGCAGCCGGCCAGCTCGAGGCCCAGCTCCTCCGCCTCTTCCAG
>SVGK01000063.1 GCA_015056395.1 Clostridiales bacterium | reverse complement strand
CTGCCGTTCACGAACATGTCGAAGCTCTGCACGCCCTCCGCGACGTCGAGCCAGACGGTTCCCTGCCCGTGCCAGCCGCAGAAGCCCAGCATGCCGTTCATGGCCAGCGTGTCGTCCAGGTAGCCCTTCCAGTCCGGGAACGCGGCGCGCTTCTGCCATCCGTATCCGGGCAGCGCGCTCACGGGCGTAAGCTTCATGCGATGCACCTCTCTATGTCTCATCGCCGTTCCCCGCGCCGCGCTTCTCCGCGAGCGTCGCGTCGTGGCGGCGTATGTATTCCAGCGTGTCCGTCATCGACAGGAACAGCCTGTGCTGCCTGTGGTAGTTGTTCGTGTTGTCGGGCGTCGTGACCTTGTTGATGTGGTAGACGTCCACGGGCGATGTGCCGAAAACGAGCTTCCACTTCCCCACATCCGTCTCGATCAGGTACTTCCCGTCCTCCAGCGCGTGCTTCCAGCCGTTCATCTCGCAGATCGCGTCCAGCTCCTCGGCCGTCTCGTCCGCGCGCAGCTGCTGGTAGATCGGCACGGAGATCTTCAGGTCGAACTTCGCCGTGGGCTTGCAGGTCCTGCAGGGCTTCAGATGCGCGCGCACGGCGTCGGCGTACGTCGCGTAGCCGTGCAGATGCTTGAGCCCCTGCAGCCGCGGGCACTGGCGCAGGTGGAACGTCCTGTAGCCGTGCGCCGCCCAGAACGAATAGCCGGAGCGCGACAGCGTGAACGCGTCGTGGTCCGCGTCGTCCGCAAGCTGCGCGCGCTCCTTCGCCGCCTGCCCGTGCCGCCTGATCGCGCTCTTTTCCGCCTTGGTCAGCGCGCGCGTGAAGCCATCCTTGTCGCGCGCGGGCGCGGCGGACGCCGCCTCCGTCTCAGCATGCTGAGGCGCGGGAAGCGGCAGCGGCACGTCCTCCTCGGGCAGGGGCTTGGGCCGGCACCAGCCGCACGGACGCTTTCCCTTGTCCAGGGCCACCTGATACCGCTTGCATCCCTTGAGCGCCATGAAGGGTATGTGCTTCACGTGCATGCAGCCCGTCCTGTGGAACACGTCGCCGCCGGAGTAGACGTAGCGGTATTTGCTCTTATCTATGATGACCTGCGCGCGCGCCTCGTTCGCCTTCCAGTACTCCGCACGACAGCATGCGCAGGGCTTCACACCTATGCGCACGCACTCCAGTATCGTGGCGTATTCCTCAGTGGCATGTCCCTTGGGCCGCTTTGCGCAGCCCGCCGCGTGCGCCTTCTTCGCAACGAGGTCCACGCAGAAGCGCCCCTGCTGCGCCTTGACCGCGCCGGACTGTCCGTCCAGCTCCCATATCCTGCGGTTCGCCGCCATGGGCGGCAGCCTGTGCGCCAGCACCTCGCCCTCGTCCAGGTACAGCCGCCTGCACAGCGCGTTCAACAGGTCGACGTCGTCCGCGGAACGATGCGGCACGTAGTTCCACTCCGGCACGGCGTCTCTCTCGCGCACATAGGTGTAGAGCGACTTCTCGTTGGGCGCATCCTCGTCGCCCAGCGCCAGTGCCACCGCCGGCGCGACCAGGCGCATGGAGTTCGTGGGCATCTCGCGCAGGAACAACCTGTACAGCGTGATGAACGTGGTCGCCGCGCCGGCGCGCCACCAGCACAGCACGTCCTTGGGCCCCAGCCAGAAGCGGAGGCGCGAGAACGCGGTCGTCGCGGGCAGCGCCTCGTCGAAGGCCTCCGGGGCATAGCCGCCATAGGCGACGAAAGGCCAGTCCGGTGTCGTGCCCGACTGCGGCTTGATCAGCACGTCGTACCGCGCCAGCGTCTTCCAGCCCGGCAGCACGCGCAGCGCGGAGAGCTGTGTCGGGCATATGCGGCCATCCAACTCGCACCACTCCAGGTCCATGAATACCAGCACAGCCTCGACCTCCCCTCGCGCCGCCCCTGCCGCGGCAGAACGCAGCGAATACTTTCCCTTAATATATTATACGCATTTATGTACGCCGAATCAAGTGTCATGAGGGATTTTGCAAAAAAGTTTAGGGGAGCGCGCATGCGCTCCCCCGGGATGGATGTCGGATTGCGTTTGGCCTGGACGTACGGGCCTCGCTTCGTTGCAGCTTTGGTGCGCGGGGACGATTTTTGACAGTAGATGAGTGCGGATATCCGTATATTGCGACAGACATATGGCAAGCCAAGCGGAGCTCCGGGTTGCATGGAACAAGGGCGCAGCAAGCGGCGCCCCTACGGGAAACATGCAAGGTTTGTGCATAAACCGTTTCCGTTGCCCAGGATCCTCGCCTTTCGCGATGACGATCAGGTAAAGTTACAGGCCCGACCGCACCGTAGGGACGCCATTCATGGCGTCCGCCCGGTCGGTCCTCTGTCGACGTACATATCGGGAACCGAGCAGGCATGGCCGCTCCTTCGCAGGGACGCCCCATGGGACGTCCGCGTCGCCCTGGCGCCGCTATCCGGCGCGAATACCGTCATCCCCTGTCCTCATCGTCCGGGTGATAGGTCATCACGTCCTCGACACGGCAGTCGAGTATCTTGCAGAACATCTCGATGGTGTGCGTGGACACAGACTCGTTGCGCTTCATGCGCGTGATCTGGCTGGGGCTCACGCGGTGCTTGTGTATCAGCGCGTATTGCGTGACGCCGCGCGCACGCATGGTCGCCCAGAGGTTTTCGTATGAGATCATGCGCTATGCTCCTGCCCCTACCTATATAGACGATTCCCTGCCCTCCTATGATAACTGGATTTAGTGTATATTCAAATTGACCAAAATCGGTTATGATTATTAAGAAGTAATCGGCAACTCTTTTCAAATCAAGGGTGTTTTACGAAAGGAAAGTTGTATGTTGGCTTAGTATGATCCGACTAAGAGAGTCCCCATAAGTCGCACTACCTTCAATCGAATTATCGAGGGATTCGTATTCTTTTGTCCTTCAAGTATCAAATGTGAAAAGTCCGAAGAATCCAATATAAAGAAGAAGCATGTATTTTACAAGGACGTCAGTAGAAGAATGTGCTCTTTCAGACATAGGGGAATAGACTCTCATCTACTGACAACAATGCTTGCACAAATCAGGAAACCACTAACTAATCAGCAAACATACTCCGTCTTGAAATCTGATGAGGATGTTTCAAGCGCAGTTGATAGAATAATCTCAACAGTCTCGCTGGCTGACCCAAACTATGACATCATGGTTTATAAACATCACCCCAAGATGTCCGATGCTGAAGCAATATATTATTATATACGCAATGCCTTTGCACACGGATCCTTTGAAATAAAGAGCGGGAAAGGAGAACCATGTTACTTGCTTCAATCAGATAAGGATGGAATAATTAAGGCTCAGATGCGATTGAAAGAGAGTACCCTTTTTCGTTTGTTGGCAATATCACAAATGAGTGTTGATGCCTTACGAGGAAAACAAAAAAGAGGAAAGTGAAAACATAACATATGTAGCTCCTCAAAATGCGGACTTTCAGGATTATCAGGCATGATCGAATAACGATTAAAGGAGAGAGAATCATGAGGGCAAGGCTGTTCACAATAGAAACACGCATTCTGAAGGAGTTCTTGATTCGAGTAGCAGGGCTGGGCGTATTCATCTTTGCCATGTTCCAAATCATTAGCATTTCCTATGCAACTTCCAGCGGTACGTGCGGTGACAAATTGACATGGACTTTGAACAATATTGGTGAACTAGTCATATCTGGTACAGGCAGTATGTATAATTATTACGAAGAGGGTCCAGATTACGGTTATTCTTCTACTAAAGAGATGTCACCATGGGGTCAATCAATTAAGTCTGTTATTGTTCAGCCCGGGGTACTCAGTATAGGCGGCGGAGCGTTCTATAAATGCACCGATCTGGTAAGTATATCACTGCCAGAAACTATAGTAAGCATAGGGATAGGAGCCTTCAACAATTGTCATAGTTTGACGAATATAACGCTTCCAAATAATCTACTTATAATCGAAGAATATGCTTTCTATGGTTGCAGTAGATTAACTAATATCTTAATACCAGACAACGTGGTATGGATCGGTTCCTATGCTTTTGCAGAATGTATTGACTTGACAGATATTTCCTTGCCGTCTTCTCTTTGTTGGGGGGATAACTACCCTTCATTCGTTTTCTACAAATGCAAAAATCTATCTAGTGTTACGCTTGCAGATGGTCCAACTATCATCCCTAGATCTGCTTTCTGCAAGTGTACAAGCTTGACGAGCATATCTATTCCAGGTAGTGTTACCGAGATTAGAAAGTTGGCTTTCCAGGATTGTAGCAGTCTCACTACAGTTTATATTTCAGACAGTGTAACCAGTATTGCGGATGATTCATTTAAGAATTGTCCCGAGACTCTTATAATATCCTGCGATATATGCAGTTCGTATTCATATAAATGGGCTAAATCACACGATATCCACACTGAGACTCAAAGCCACGCAAATATAATTGTTGATCCCGCAGAAGAGGCGACGTGCGCGAAAACTGGTCTAACTGAAGGTTCGCATTGCTCAGATTGTGGAGATGTAATCATTGAACAAATGTTAATCCCACCGTTTCCCCACACCACTGTCACCGACCCCGCCGTCCCATCCACTTGCACAAGGACCGGTTTCACCGAGGGCAGCCACTGCTCCGTTTGCAATACCGTGTTGATCGCGCAGGAGGCCGTCCCAATGATGGCTCACACTTCCGTCACCGATCCTGCCGTCGCGCCGACCTGCACGAAGACCGGACTGACCAAGGGCAGCCACTGTGCAGTGTGCAACACGGTGCTCGTCGCGCAGGAGGAGGTCGCGATGATCGACCATAACTACACGGTCATCGAAGAGATCGCCGCGACCGTGGGCCGCAGCGGATCAAGGATGTACGAATGTACGCTCTGCGGCAAACGGTATAAGGAAGCGATACCCACGCTGAAGGAAGGCCATAGCCTTATCGGAAAGACGTGGAAGATATTTGCGCTCTACCAGGGCAGCACCCGCATCAACAAGGCGGACTGGGGCACGTACACCGGCGCAAAGCTCGTCTTCAACGCGGACAACACGTGCAGCTACACTGTCATGAACAAGAGCGGCCTTATCACCAGCGGCACTTCGAGCTGGTCTATGAGTGACCATACCGTCTACATACCGCAGATCAATTCGCTGTACAACTTCTCGTCCTCGTCCGCGACGGCGACATTGAACGACGGCATGCTCTACATGATCATGTGGACATCCGGCGGCTCTCACCAGTGCTACTTCACGCCCAATGGAGAAGCGATACTTGACGACGAGAGCGAGGCTTACATCGGCACCTGGAAGTCAGACCACATCTACATGCCGGACAAGCTGCTCCGCATACCCTGCAAATACTGGCCCGACATACCCACCTCGACCATCGTGATCAGTGACGACAACACGATCTCCGTGGACGGTCAGGCCGGAAGCTGGTCCGTCAACGGCGGCTCCTTCTATCTGGACGGCGAACGCGACGCGCTCACGCTGAACGACTACGGGCAGCTGCTCCTGTTCATAGGCGACGGCATGTACTTGGTCTACACAAAGGGCGACTCCGGTAAGCTTCCCACAATGACGGAATTCAAGCTGCCGAAGGGCCTGGGTTCCGTAGGCAGAGAGGCCTTTGAAGGCATCAACGCGCAGGTCCTTGTCGTGCCGTCGGGATGCGCGTCGATCGGCATACGAGCCTTCGCGGATTGCCCCAAGCTGAAGCTGGCGGTCATACCAAAGAGCGTCAGCACGATAGCGAACAGCGCGTTCAGCGGCACCGACGTGACGATACTCACGCCGTCCGGCAGCTATGCCGGCGCGTGGGCTGAAGAGCAAGGCGTCAATGTCATCTATCAGTGACGCCTTGACGCGAATTGCGGCGAAATGATGTGGACAGCCCCTTCCCTTTGGCGGGAGGGGCTGTCCTTGTATCGTCTTTTTGACAGGATCAAATATCCGAGTTCCGTTCGGAGTGATGAGGCATGGTTCGAATTGACTTGGTGTTTATGGTATCATGAGTATGTCAGCGTAAATAGTTTGAATAGCGAGAAAAACTCGCGGAAACACGCGAGGTAGGTGACGGTGCGAATCCGTCTACTGGCAGAAGGGCACATCTTCTGATGCGTCTTTCTTTGTTGCATACGTTGATGAAAGGAATCCGATTCCGGCATTTTACCACCATCACCAGAAACCTATGAAACGTATGGAACGAAACTTAACGATCTTGCGGAGTGTGGCAAAATACGAAAAAGCCCTGAACCCTTGTAGATTCAGGACTTTCTTTGGCGGACCCTAAGGGATTCGAACCCCTGACCTTCTGGTCCGTAGCCAGACGCTCTATCCAGCTGAGCTAAGGGACCTTGTTTTGAAGCATCGCCTCAAGACTCATATATAATACTCCCCGAAGGCCGATTTGTCAAGCGCGTATCATGTAAATTTTTCTCTGAACATATGGTATGGACGGGGAAAGTGCGGTATAATGGTCGCATACATCAAATATCGGAGAGCTGCACATGAACAGTCACTTTTACGCATGGATGGCGCGCATGAAGCTGATCAGGCGGTGGAGCCTGCAGCGCAACACGCGCGACGAGAACGACCAGGAGCATTCGCTGCAGGTGGCCATGATCGCCCACGGCCTGGCGGTGCTGCACGCGAAGCGCGGCGGCGCGCCCGTGGACATGGAGAAGCTTCTGCTGCTGGCCATATACCACGAGGCGCCCGAGGTCATCACGGGCGACCTGGCCACGCCCATCAAGTACTTCAACCCCGGCATACACGAGGCCTACAAGTCCATAGAGCACATGGCGTCAGAGAAGCTGCTGAGCTACCTGCCCGAGGAGCTGCAGCCCGACTACGCGCCCTATCTGCTGCCGGACACGTCCTCGGACGAGTGGAAGCTCGTCAAAGCGGCGGACAGGCTGAGCGCCTATCTCAAGTGCCTCGAGGAGGAAGGGAGCGGAAATGCGGAATTCGCCGCCGCGAAGGCCTCAATCGAGAAGAGCATCGACGAGATGGGCGTGCCCGAGGCGAAGGAGTTCCTTGCGCTCTACGCGCCGAGCTTCCTGCTGCCGCTGGACGCGCTGAACTGAGAGGAGAAGACATCATGGATTATCAGGACATCAACGCGGCGACGATCGACCGCTGGGTCGAAGGGGGCTGGGAATGGGGCGTGCCCACCGACCATGAGACATGCCTCCGCGCGCGTGCGGGCGACTGGTCGGTGCTGCTCACGCCGACGAAGCCCGTTCCGCGCGAGTGGTTCGGCGACATAAGGGGCAAGCGCCTGCTGGGCCTGGCCTGCGGGGGCGGCCAGCAGATGCCCATATTCGCGTCGGCAGGCGCCGTGTGCACGGTGCTGGACTACGCGCCAAAGCAGCTCGAGAGCGAGCGCGTCGCCGCCGCGCGCGAGGGCTACGACATCGCCATCGTGCGCGCGGACATTACAAAGCCGCTGCCCTTCGAGGACGGGGCCTTCGACATCATATTCCAGCCCGTTTCGAACTGCTACATACGCGACATACGGCCGCTGTGGCGCGAGTGCCGCCGCGTGCTCGCGCCGGGAGGGCGGCTGCTGTGCGGCCAGGATTCCGGCGTGAACTTCATGGTGGACGAAGACGAGGAGCGCATCATCAACCGCCTGCCCTTCGATCCGATCGCGGATCCGAAGCTCATGGAAGAGCTTGCGCGCACGGACAGCGGCGTGCAGTTCTCGCACACGCTCGAAGAGGCCATAGGCGGACAGCTCGCCGCGGGCTTCAGGCTGCTCGATCTTTATGAAGACACGAACGGCTCCGGCCGGCTGCACGATCTGAACATACCTTCGTTCATCGCGACGCTGGCCGTGCGGGAATGACGCGCATGGGCAGGCCGATCGAGGACTGGCGGCAGTGCGAGCGCAGCCTGCAGAAGACCTATGGCAAGCGGCTCTGGGGGCCTTTCACGGCGGCGATCGGACGCTACGGACTGCTCGCCCAAGGCGATGTGGTCTGCGTGACGCTCGACGGTTCGGCGAACGCCTGGGCGCTGGCCAAACTCATGCAGGTGTATTCGCGCTTTTCGAGGACGAGCTTCCGCGCGACATTCGCGCTTGCGGAGGAGTCCGAAGCGCTGCGCGCAGCGGCGGAGCGGCTGCGCATACCCATAGACGGAGAAGGTGCGGCCTGTACGAAGCGCGCGGCGGCGGACTGCTTCGAGGACGTGCTCGAGACGACGCTTTCGGGCATGTTCGCTGAGGGCGTGCTCAGGGGACTGCCGCCCGCGGCGCGGGTCGACGGACAGAGCGTCATACGCCCGCTCTGCCTGATCCGCGCGCGCGACATAGACGCGTGGGCGCGCGCGAGCGGCGTCGCCGTGCCGGCGCGCAGGCGCTTTCCCGCGCGCGACCGGCTGTTCGACGCGCTGGGGCGCGCGGGCGCCAACATAGAGATGCACATCTTCACCTGCATATTCGCGGTGCGTCCGGAGACGCTGCCGACGATGTTCAACGGAGAAGGATCATGACCATTCAAGGAGGGAATGAACCATGGCGCTTTTACACATGAGCTACCTTTCACAGGCGCTGTTCCGCACGGTCCCCGTGGACGTAGTGCTGCCCACGGACAAGGTGACAGACGGCGGCCGGGAGTACACGCCCGTGCATCCCTACAAGACGCTCTACCTGCTGCACGGTTATCTGGGCAGCGAGGGCGACTGGCTGTACGGCACGCGCATACAGCGCTGGGCGCAGGAGCGCAACCTGGCGGTCGTGATGCCCGCCGGCGAGAACGCCTTCTATGTGGACAGCCCGTACCCGAACAGCGCCTACGGCACGTTCATTGGCCGCGAGCTGGTCGACATGACGCGGCGCATGTTCCCGCTTTCCCACAGGCGCGAGGACACGTTCATCGCGGGACTCTCCATGGGCGGCTTCGGCGCCATACGCAACGGCATCGTCTACGCCGATACGTTCAGCCGCATCGCCGCATTCTCGTCCGCGGTGCATATATTGGAAGACAGGCCGCAGACGCTCTCCAACGAGGACAAGCTGTTCGGCGACATCGAAAAGGCGCGCAAGAGCGACATGAACCCGCGCGTGGCGTGGCTCAGGCTCAAGAAGCGGGCGGACAGGGACGCAGGCGTCAAGCTGCCCCGCTTCTACATCTCCTGCGGCAAACAGGACTCGCTGCTGGAGGCGAACCGCAGCTTCCGCGATTTCCTGATCGAGCATGGGGCGGACGTGACCTACATCGAGGAGGACGGCGCGCACGAGTGGGACTTCTGGGACAGGCACATACTGCGCACGCTGGAATGGCTGCCGCTGGAGGACAGTGAAGAGGGCCTGAGCAGCGGCCACGTGCGCGTGGAGTGACTTCGTCGCCATATATGAACCGCTCCCCTGCAAAACTGCCCCGAATTTACCGAACGGGGCTTGAATGATTGTGCAATTTGCGCTATAATCATAAGTTGAAACTGGTACCTAACAAGCGTGCCAACACACTTTGAGGAGGACTTTCCATGCAGAAGTACGTGTATCTCTTTACCGAGGGCAATGCGGACATGCGGAACATCCTGGGCGGCAAGGGCGCCAATCTGGCCGAGATGACCAATCTGGGCATGCCCGTGCCGCAGGGATTCACCATCTCCACCGACGCCTGCACTTCCTATTACGACAACGGCCGTCAGATCTCCGACGAGATCATGGCGCAGGTCGAGGAAGCGCTTGCGAAGATCGAGGCGATCAACGAGAAGAAGTTCGGCGATACCGAAAAGCCGCTGCTGGTCTCCGTGCGCTCCGGCGCGCGCGCGTCCATGCCCGGCATGATGGACACCATACTGAACCTGGGCCTGAACGACGAAGTCGCGGCCGGCCTGATCAAGGGCAATCCCGATCCGAAGTTCGAGAGGTTCGTGTATGATTCCTATCGCCGCTTCATCCAGATGTTCTCCGACGTCGTGATGGAGATCCCGAAGAAGACCTTCGAGGTCATCATCGACGAGGTCAAGGAGAAGAAGGGTGTCACCAACGACATCGACCTGGACGTCAACGACATGAAGGAACTGGTCGCCCGCTTCAAGGCCTACTACAAGGAGCAGAAGGGCGAGGACTTCCCGTCCGATCCCAAGGTGCAGCTGGTCGAGGCCATCAAGGCCGTGTTCCGCTCCTGGGACAATCCGCGCGCGAACGTGTATCGCCGCATGAACGACATACCGTACTCCTGGGGCACCGCCGTCAACGTGCAGCCCATGGTGTTCGGCAACCTGAACGACCGCTCCGGCACGGGCGTCGCGTTCACCCGCAACCCCGCCACCGGCGAGAAGGCGCTGTTCGGCGAGTATCTGATCAATGCGCAGGGCGAGGACGTCGTCGCGGGCATCCGCACGCCGAAGCCCATCGGCCAGCTCGAGCAGGATATGCCCGAGGTCTACGAGCAGTTCAAGGAGATCGCCGCGAAGCTCGAAGGCCACTACCGCGACATGCAGGACATGGAGTACACCATCGAGAACGGCAAGCTCTACATGCTGCAGACCCGCAACGGCAAGCGCACTGCGGGCGCCGCGCTGAAGATCGCCGTCGACCTGGTGGACGAGGGCATGATCACCGAGCAGGAGGCCGTGCTGCGCGTGGAGCCCAAGCAGCTTGACGCGCT
The DNA here is from genome assembly GCA_015056395.1 of Clostridiales bacterium. GTDB lineage: Bacteria > Bacillota > Clostridia > Christensenellales > Aristaeellaceae > Faecivicinus. The sequence continues at coordinate 885 of SVGK01000063.1, read as the reverse complement.
GCTGCACCCGATGTTCGATCCCACCGCGCTGAAGACCGCGAAGGTCATAGGCAAGGGCCTGGCGGCTTCGCCGGGCGCGGCCTGCGGCCAGGTCGTGTTCACCGCGGAAGAGACCATCGAGTGGGCCGAGAAGGGCCACAAGGTCGTGCTGGTCCGCCTGGAGACCAGCCCCGAGGACATCGAGGGCATGGTCCACGCGCAGGGCATACTGACCGTGCGCGGCGGCATGACCTCCCACGCGGCGGTCGTCGCGCGCGGCATGGGCACCTGCTGCGTCTCCGGCTGCTCCGACATCAAGTTCCATGAGGACCACTTCGAGCTGGGCGGCCGCACCTTCCGCAAGGGCGACTGGATCAGCGTGGACGGCTCCACCGGCAACATCTACGGCCACGCCATACCCACCGTCGAGGCGTCCATCTCCGGCGACTTCGGCCGCTTCATGGCATGGGCGGACGCGGCGCGTACGCTCAAGATCCGCACCAACGCCGACAACCCGCGCGACGCGCTGCAGGCCGTCAAGTTCGGCGCGGAGGGCATAGGCCTCTGCCGCACCGAGCACATGTTCTTCGAGGCGGACCGCATCAAGGCCGTGCGCGAGATGATCGTCGCCAAGGATTCCGCCACCCGCCGCATGGCGCTCAACAAGCTGCTGCCGTTCCAGCAGGGCGACTTCGAGCAGATGTACCGCGTGCTGGAAGGCCGCCCGATGACCGTGCGTTATCTGGATCCGCCGCTGCACGAGTTCCTGCCCACCCGCGCCGAGGATATCGCGGAGCTGGCCATGGAGATGTCGATCACGTCCGCGGAGCTGCGCGAGACCGTATCCACGCTGCATGAGTTCAACCCGATGATGGGCCACCGCGGCTGCCGCCTGGCCGTCACCTA